>JAXKFZ010000143.1:0-9875 GCA_036550635.1 Collinsella sp.
GCCGAAGAGGCGTCAGCAGGTCAGTGGGTCATCGTCCCGGCGTTCAGCATCAGGGTAGCGCTGCGACGCGGAAATCGCGCGCTGTTGACGCGCCCCCGCAGTGCCCGCTTCCCCCAAGGACAATTATCAGTGCAGGTAGAGGCCTAGGTTCACATCTACGAACCTAGGCATATGGAGTCATTTGGCACATCTTGGTGGTACAGGACCACCACAAAGGGGACAGGCACCTTTGTGGTGGTATGTCCCTACGACCAAGGAGGCCGTTATGAACGTAAGCCACTTTGACAAGCAAGCTCAACGTGAGTCCACCTGCTCGCTGGTTCACGGTACCTGGCGTTGTGTGGGTGCCAAAATAGCTTGCGCCGGCGCGTGTGCGCTTATGGTCGGTCAGTTGCTGCTGCCGAGCGTGGCGCTGGCGACGGAATGCGCCGATCCCGCCGCTGGGACGGATGAGGTTGCCGCGGCTCCGGTGACGCCGACGGTTGCGGAGGATACGGCTGCAACGACCGCGCCAGCTGCTTCGACCGCGCCTGCAACCGATGCTGCTCCGGCGGCGCAAGCCACCGTTGAGCCTCAGCAGACAATCCCAGCCGATGCCGCCAATGAGCCTAGCGGTGCTGCGCTCGCTGGGCAAAACGCTTCTGGCGACGACAACGCCGCCATGCCGGCGAGCAACGCCATCATGCCCTGTGGCGTGACCGATGTGACAGGCGGGGGCGGCGTTAGGGTCAATACGACCGTGGTCGATCATTATACGAACTGCGAGCTTTCGGACAACATCACGCTCGAAAAGGGCCAGTCGTATACCCATGATTTTCCCGATGTTGAGGGTGGCATTCCAGAAGCGCTTGCGAGCGAAGTTGTCGAGGTTAAGTACTACAGGGCCGATGCCGCTTCGGGCACTCTGGTCGAAGTTCAGGATGCGTCCATGTCCGACGTGACGGCTCGCTTCGAACCTGTTGGCAATCACATGAGGCTGACGCTGACCTTTACGGGTGGCGCGGCAGGCGGCTCGTATCGACTCACGCGCAATGAGGCTCTCTATATTGGCTCGGCACTGGAGTATACCGGAACTGACTATGAAGGCAGCTCGACTATCCTCAACGAAACCAGGTACGATTATTACCTCCGCTACGCCATCAATAGTGAAATTACGCTCGTTGCGTCAGAAAACGAAGCCCTCCATAACCTGAACGTCAACGACGTGAAGACCAACTACGCGCCCGGCGAGGCGCCCCGCGCGACCGCGACGATTCCCGCTGCTGACGCCGACAAGTACGAGATCGCCTACGAGTGCTGGGAGGAGATGGATGGCAGCGACCCCGCGGAGCTCACGCCCGTTGCCTTCTGGTATTCCGACCCCGCCAAGTATCCGACGGGCGCGAGGAGGATCGAACACTTCGAAGAGGGCAAGTTCTACATGTATTCCGTCGAGCTGAGGCTCAAGGGCGACAATACCGTGGGCAATGACTGCATGATGTACGTCAACGGCCATTGGACGCACCACATCAAGACCGTCAACGGCGTCTTCGCGCCAAACGCTGACAATATGCTGTGCGAGCAGCCGATCGACGAATGGCGGGCCATCGACGTTATCGAGATCAACGGCGCCACGACCACCTTCAAGGCAGGCGATAAGCCGGTCTTTACGGCGAATGTTCCGACGGGCTCCAACTTCCTTCCTCAGTGTGAGTACTGGACGGGTAGCGACGGCAGCGAAGTGAACTCTCAGGAGTTCTGGGATCAGAACATCACGAACCACATCGACGCCTTTAAGCTTGGCGTGACCTATCGCTACGGTATCTACCTCAAGCCCGCGCGCGGATTCTACTTTACGCCCAACACCAAGCTGGTGATCAACGGCCAGGAGTGCGGCTACCAGATGGGCGAAGCGAGTGTAGTTGATCCCGAGAGCGGCTGTATCTTCACTCTGTGGCTCAACACCGATTCGACCTTTACGCCTGAAGCCACGCCGACTCCCGATCCGCAGCCTACGCCGGATCCCAATCCGACGCCGCAGCCCGAGGTCAAGCCCGAAACCAAGCCTGAGACGAAACCCGAGACCAAACCCGCGGCTAAGCCGGCCACGACAACCGCCACGACCAAGACGGTTGAGAAAGCCGCGCCGACCAAGAAGGGCGATGCTGTCCTGGCTACCACGGGAGATACCACCGTAATGACGGTCACCGCCCTAGGTATCGCTGGCGCAACCGTTGCCGCTGCCGGCATCGCCGCAACCAAGCGCCGCAAGCGTTAGGTTTTGGCGGCGGCGCCCATCCTCGGCTTTAGCAAAATCTCAATCTGTAACACCAAGCCAGTCAAAACGGCTCTAGATGTTACAGATTGAGATGAACCGAATGGCCGCCAACCTAACGTCTCGATCTGTAACACGTAGCGGGGAATTTGGTCTCTAACTGTTGCAGATTGAGACAAAGCGGGGGCGGCTGGAGCAATATCTCGATCTGTAACAACTACAAGGCTCAACAGGGCCTAACTGTTACAGATCGAGACAAACATCGGAATCGGTTCGCCGACCAGACCCCAAACCGCCACAAAGGTGCCTGTCCCCTTTGTGGCGGTTTGCGCAGGTAGAACGGTAGGTTCGTATATATGAACCTACCGTTCGCTTTGTTTTTGGACGACGATTACGCTGGATGACTTTTGGTTTGCAGGAAAGGAACGACCATGAGGTGGACTACTGTTCGAGCGCTTTGCCGCCGCCTGACCGTTGCCGCGGTGACCCTCACCATGGTGACGGGCTCGTTGCCTGTGGGCGCGTTTGCTGAGGCCCTCAACACCGACGGCACTTTTGTGCAGACGGATAACGGCCAAGCGGACGACGCCGCTTCCGCCGATTCGGCTGACGCCCAAACGTCAGACTCTGCTTCCGCCGACCCCGCGCCCGATGCCGGCGCCGCCGACCCCACAGTGCTCGATAGCGGTGATACCCCTACGCCCCCGCCCTCCGAGATTGCATCGGCGGCGGGCCTAACGGGCGCCGGGCAGACCGAGAGCACACCTGCGGGTACGCTCGCCACCGATCTTGTCGAGGGCAAGGAACTCGCCGAGCAGCAGAAGCAGGAGGAGACCGCCGAAGCCGAAGCAACCTGGAATGAGGATCTTGGGCTCTGGATGACCTCGAAGGGCGCCACGGGCGTAAAGGACGAATACGACGATGGCTACGTGGCCGGCGAGCAGACCCCCGCGCAGTACTACTTCTCGATTGATAGCCTCACCAACGAAATTTCTATCGAGTATGGCGACGCGGGCATTACCACGTTGGAGGTGCCCTCGACCATCGACGACAAAAATGTCGTAAGCCTTACGGGTATGGGAAGCGCTGCGCTCACATCGATCACCTTCGCCCCTAATTCGCATGTCCGCTCGGTTGGAGGCTTGGGCGGCAGCAGCATCAAAGAGATCGCACTGCCCGATTCGGTCGAGGAGCTCAAGAGCTATGCATTCTACAAAAGCAAGACGCTCCAAACGGTAACCTGGCCCAACAACGCGGCCTTTACCACGATTCCCGAGCAGGCCTTTAAGGAATGTGAACAACTTGACGACAAGGTGGTGGCAACGCTGCCGCCTTCGGTCAAAACTATCGACTATCTTGCATTCGCCTATTGCGGCGTGCCACAGTTCTATGTCTCGGACACAACAGTGCTCACCTTTACGCAGATCAATGTGCCGGGCACGGTGGAGCGGATTGAGCGCTATGCCTTTGACGGGTGCTCGCATGTGTCGTCGGTGACGATTGGCGATGGTGTCAAATCTATCGGGGCGCTCGCGTTCGCCTCTCTTGATCCTGCGATTGCCGGCAAAGAGATTGTGCTACCCAAAAGCGTGGAAATGATAGAGTGGGGAGCTTTTGAGAACACGAGATACGGAAACGAGACGAACCATAATGCCGTTGCCCTGCGCGTGATGAACCCCGATCTTCAGTTTGGTGAGGCGGGCTATCCGGGCGACTATAATGAGCGCGTGACAATCGATGGCGTAACGTATGCGATTCCCTTTGGTGAAGGCCAGACCATCTATGCCTATGCGACCGATTCGGCTGGCAACCCCTCGATGGTCAAAAAGCTTGCCGATGCCGTGGCCGATCGCAAGGACTCCGTCGATTCCTCGAAGCCTGCCTACACGTTTGAGTGGATGGGCGAGGCGGCCCAGGTGACGGGCAAACTTCCCCAGAGCGCGGCGGCCGTGCTCTTGCAGGCGGGGCAGTCCACGCCGTTGACGGTTGGCGATGACGGCAGCTTTACAGCGGACGCTCTCTCCAAGACAGCAGCCACCCTGCGCATTTCGCTCAGCGGTTACTATGACATGGTGCTGGCGCGCCCGGGCGACCAGATGACGGGCACATGGAATATCGGAGAGATTAAGGCGGAGGACTTTACCAAGATTCCGGCTTCGCGCGCGATTGAACTTAATGTGGGCTATCTTGAACCGATTGTGGGCCAGGATAAGACCGAACGCATTGAGCTCGATAGTCTCGATAACATCGATCTGACGGTGAAGAGCGGCGGCAAGACGCTTAAGCCTGCCAAGGGTGACAAGGAAAACGACTTCCGTATCCAGGGCACAGCACTCGTGGTGTCGCAGGCCATTGCCGACGCGGACCAGGATCTGGAGATAACGCTCGAGCCCAAAGACAGCCTCAAGCTGGGTGGGATGACGGCGACGGTGAAGCCCTCGGCCGGCAAGGTCGATATCGACTTGAAGCCCTGGGGCACGGCGACGGTCGCGACCAAGGGCGACTACCAGGGCGCTAACCGCGTGCTGGTGTTCCGTACGTCCGACGGCAAGCTGGTCGCCGACGGCGTCACCTATCTGATGGGTTACGAAGACGATGGCACCACGCCTATCATGAAGGCCGAGACGCCGCGCCTTAAGGCCGGTTCGTACACCATCGTCGCCTTTAACAAGACGAGCTACGACATCCAAGCGACGAGCTATTCCACGTTTAGCCGCCTAGGGCTGACCGTGGGTAAGCATATCGCGCAAAAGCAGGTGAAGATTGAGGACAGCAAACAGCTCGACGTGACGCTCGACGTCCCCACGTTTGACGTGGAGACGTATCGTGCCGAGCGCGGGCTGACGGCGGGCTCGGTTATCGCTGATTCGTCCGCGGTCGTTGGCGTGGAGACCGAGCTGCGCATTCATTACGAGCTCAAGGACAGCCAGGCTGCCAAGATTGAGATTCCGCTGGCCAAGGATGCCGTCGGGGATGTGTCCGCAGGCTCTCGCGAAGCCGGCGCCAGCTCCGAGGCCATGTGGGCTGACACAACTTGGGAGGGCGACAACCTCGTTCTCAATATGAATAAGGGCATGGGCGCCGATGTGTTTGTGCGCTTTAAGCCTAAGGCCGCGGGCATCTATGCCATCTCGCCGCTTATTACGCTGGGCGAGGTGACGTTGCCGCTGGGAAGCACCACACTCGAGGTTAGCGGATCGCGCATCGAGGTCGACAGCACCGACGTTCACAGCCTACTGGGCAATGTGGCCTACGTATACGCAGCGCCCGGAAAAAGCGTGCAGCTTACCGTGGGCGTGGGCGCCTCGGCCGCAAAGTACACCGGCAAGACCAATAAACTCGGCCGTGCCAAGATTGAATACGACCTGCCGCAGGATACGCTTGCCGCCGAGCGTGTGACGCTCGAAGCGCGCGTGGGCTCGACCGCTGCTGCCGCCGCTGCTGCCGAGGTAACGGCTCGCAATTATGTGCGCTATGTTCCGGGCGCTTCGGTCTGGAACTTTGATGTGACGTATCGTGGCGGTACGCAAAGCCTGGTCAAGGACGGCAAGGACACCGGCAAGAGTCTGTGGACCTTCCACCATCTGCCGCAAAAGAAGAACGCCTACTGGACGTTCGATATCACGCTCGAGGTGGGAAACGAAGAGGCCGCCGACACGCTCGACCTGTACGTGGACTGCGTGGATGGCAAGACGGTGACGATTCCTCTGACTCAAAAGTCGCGCGAGGGCACCCATGTGCGCTATGTGGCGGAGTATGTGGACGAGGGTTACCTTAAGCTGCTCGACGAGTTTAACAAGGCGAATGACTCGACCTATGTGAACTGCGGCAACTTTGAGCAGATCTTTATGCCGCAGACCTACCGCATCTCCAATGCTCAGCTTATGACCATGCTGAGTTTTGACGCCAACGCTTCGGCCAAAAAGCATTCCGCCGCGGCCGAGGAGCGCCAGCAGGAGTTCTCGAATGCCGTGCAGCAGTGGCACGAGTATATGATGGATAACTCGTTTAATGATGTCGACGAGGCCTTTAACGACGCGATTGACCAGATGGTCGCTGATGCGTTTGCCGAGGAGGACGAGAACGGTAAAGAGGACGAAGCCCAAGGTGGAGCTGCCCGTAAGGCTCGTCGCGCCCCTGCCGCCAGCGACGGCGAGGGTGATGGTGCTGGCAACGACGAGGCCGCGCAGTTTGCGGCTGAGCTCAAGGCCGCGGTCGGCGGGTCGGCGGCGCTGCTGACCCAGCAGGGCGACAGCTATGGCGTCAATGTGGACAAGATGATCTTTGAGGATGCTTATGGTACCAGCGAAGATTGGTATCAGGAACTCGCGGCGGCCCAGGGCGCGAACGCTGCGGATGCGGTCGCCATCAAGGAGCTCGTCGACCATGCATCGCGAGCGGAGTTTATTGCCCAGCAGGCCGAGGATCTGGTGGGCCAGTCGATGGGTATCGGCCAGCTCAACCAATACGGAAGCTGGAATGACGCAACCGCTGCGGCGCTCAACAAGTGTGCGGGCATTAAGGCCAGCGAGTACAACGGCCAGTCGACGAGCGGGTTTAACGATTTGGGCCAGGCGCTCGGCAGCTCGCTGAGCTACAAGGCGGCTGACGACGATACCGTCAAGGGCTTTAAGGTCGCCGCGCCCGATGGCGAGCAGACGGCCTATATTGAGTCGGAGTTTATCGAGAACTCCAATAACAACAAGAACCAGGCGCTTCTGTTTAACTCGATCGCCATGCAGTGCGACATTCTGGACGACCTGTACGACAACTGGAATGTGGTCCATAGCCTCAACAACTCCAAGGTGCGCGGATGGCTCATGGCCTGGAAGCTCAACGGCGACGTGAGCGCCCATATGAAGCTCATCCGCACGATCCGTTCGCTCAAGAGCTATAAGATCGAGTGCGAGATGTTCGGACAGGTCTTTAAGACCGATGCGTGGAAGGCGGCCGGCCAGGCGTTTCCCGCGGCGACCCAGGGTATCGGCATCTTTACCGGCATTTACGGCGTGAACGATGCCAGCAAGAACTGGGAGAACGTGAATGTCCGTATGCAGAAGGTGAAGGGCGAGCGCGAGGGCTATGAGCTTCAGCATACACGCTTGCTTGCCAAGCCCGAGAAGACCGAGGACGACTGGAAGTGCATTTACGCGCTGCGCGACGCCATGGAGAAGGCACGTGCGTTTGAGGATCTGCTGTATCGACAGCTCTGCCACGATAGCACCGATGTGGCGGTGGGCTCCATTATGACAATCGCCGGCGTGCTGACGGCCGGTTCGGCGGGTACCGTGGTGGGCGCTGCCTATGATGCGGCTTCGACCAGCGTAGGTTCGGAGCGCGCGATTAAGCTGACCAATGCCGAATGCGCCTACGATGTTGCCTGCGAGCAGGTGGAGCGCGCGTGCCAGAATCGTATTACGGTCAACTGGGGCGAGCTGACCGATGCCGAGGTCTACAAGGCCAACAAGGACGGCTTGATCTCGGACGAGAAGATGCAGTCGATCTTCGAGGCGCGTTATCGCAATGTGGCTGCCAAGGCTGCACCCGACCCTGCGGGCGTGGTGTACGAGGGCCTGCTGTCCAATACGGTTGAAGGCGCGACGGTTGAGCTGTGGAGCGCCGACGATGCGGCCGGTACCAATGCAGTGCGTTGGGATGCCGAGGAGTATGAGCAGGACAATCCGCTTGCAACGGGTGCGGACGGTGCGTACAACTGGAATACGCCGACCGGCTGGTATCAGGTGCGCGTGACCAAGGACGGGTATGAGGAGGCGCGTTCGGCCTGGCTGCGCGTGCCGCCGATTCAGACTGAGGTGAACATTGGCTTGGCGTCGACGGCGGCGCCCGAGGTGGCTTCGGCCCATGCCTATACCGATTGCGTCGAGGTTGAGTTTGCGCAGTATATGGATGCGAGTGACGATACCCTGGCCGCATTGTGCGCGCAGGGCTTGGGCGACGTGACGTATACGTGGCTCGATAAGCAGGACGATCCCAATGGCAAGCCGCTGTCGCGCGTGCTGCGTATTCGCTATGCCGATGCGTGTGAGGTGGGCTCGACGGTGTCGTTTGAGCTCGACGGTGCTCGCAACTACGCCGGCACGGCCATGGCGCGCTGGGCAAGCGGCGAGCTTGTCGTGGGCGTTCGTGCCGACAAACTCAAGCTCAACGTGGAGCAGGCCGTGACCATGCTTGAGGGCAGTGACTTTGAGCTGGTGGCGCACGTGACCGATAAGGCGGGCAAGCCGTTTGCGGGCGCCAAGGTTAGTGTTGGGCTGGAGTCCTCGGCTATCTGCTCTGTCGATGCCAACCAGGCCGTGACGGGCGAGGACGGCGCGGCGACGTTTGTGCTGCATGGTGCTCTGCCCGGTTTGACGACGTTGACGGCGGCGGTGGACGGCACGGCGCTGTCCAAGCAGGTCGACGTTCGCGTGTCTGCCGAGGCAGTGCGACCGGCGCGACCGGTGGCGACGATTGGTGCGACGACGTTTGGTGCATGGTCGCCCAAGGAGAACTACATTACGGTGCCCAAGGGCACGAAGCTGGAGCTTTCTGCCGAGGATGGCACGACGATTTGGTACACCACCAACGACACCTGCCCCTGCCGTGACGAAGGCCGCGTAAAGTACACCGAGCCTATTGCGCTCGATAGCAACATGTATGTGCGCATTGCGGCACAGCGCCCTGGCATGTCGTACAGCGAGTATTCCGAGCGTCTGAACATTACGATTACGGTGACCGATGAGCCGGCGCCTGAGCCGACGCCCGATCCCGGTCTGAAGCCGGAGCCTGAGCCGACGCCTGACGGCGGCGAGCAGGGTGGCGGTACGGATGGCTCTGGTGGCGCCGGGGTCCCTGCGGGCAGTTCGACTTCGACGACGACCACGGTGACGACGAACAAGTCCAAGGGTAAGGGCAAGAACGGCAAGAAGTCCGGTGGCACGGAGCTTGCCGGCACGGGTGACTCCGCCGCGATGACGGTCGCTGCCCTGGGCATCGCCGGTGCAACCGTTGCCGCAGCCGGCATCGCCGCGACCAAGCGCCGCAAGCATTAGAGCTGGGTGACGGCTCTCGTTCTCGGCCTCAGTAAAATCTCGATCTGTAACACCAAACTGCCCAAAACGGCTCTAGATGTTACAGATTGAGATGAACCGAATGGCCGCCAATCTAATGTCTCGATCTGTAACACCAGGCGGGGAATTTGACCTCTAACTGTTACAGATTGAGATGAACAGGTGGATGTTCGCACAATATCTTGATCTGTAACAACTACAAGGCTCAACAGGGTCTAACTGTTACAGATTGAGACAAACGCCGGAATTGGTTTGCCGACCAGTCCCCAACCACCACAAAGGTGCCTGTCCCCTTTGTGGTAGTCGGCCGGCATAGAAAAAGTCCCCGCCGGGCGCGTGCTCGACGGGGACTTTGCCGTTTGGTGGCTAGTGCTGTAGGTGATTACTCGCCCAGCAGGCTCTTGGTGATGGAAGCGGCGGCCTTCTTGCCGGCGCCCATCGCCAGAATGACCGTAGCGGCACCGGTGACGATGTCGCCGCCAGCCCAGATGCGGGGATCGGTGGTCTGGCCGGTCTCCTCGTCGGCGACGATGTAGCCCCACTTGTTGAGC
>JAXKFZ010000144.1:0-3552 GCA_036550635.1 Collinsella sp.
CGTCGTCAAGGACGAGTCCGGCGTGACCGGTTGGGACACCATGGACGGCGCTCCCGTCAACGTTGCCATCGCCCTGCTCATCCCGGGCGCTCAGGCTGGAACCACGCACCTCAAGATCCTGTCCAAGGTCGCCGAGGCGCTCATGGATGAGGACTTCCGTGCCACCGTCAAGGGTTCCACCGACGCCGCCGAGATCGCCAAGACGATCAACGCCCGCTTGGTCTAATTCCACAGTACGCGAATAACATCGCCCCCTGTAACAAAGGCGGAGTCCCTCTCCAGGGGCTCCGCCTTTTTCATGCTCCTTCTTCTATGTTGCGGTGAAATAAGGACTGTTTAACCATTTCAACCCTAAATTCAGTCCCTATTTCACCGCGACTTAGAAGAAGGGGATAGCGCGGCCCGTCTATCGGATCGTCCGTGCGGACAAATATTCAGCCAGAATTCCGTTCGCACGATATTGCTCTGGACCGACCGAGTTTCCGCAGCTCGCCTGCCCGGCGGGGCGATTAAGTTTGTCGCGAGTTCCGCACGCAAAGGAAAGCACTTAATGTGCTTTCCGTCTTGCGCAGGACTGTAGAGCAGCAAACTTAATCGCCCCGCCCGGCAGGCGAGCGGACAGCGAACGACATCTGTCCAACAATTCGTGCGAAACACAATGAAAAACCGTTTGATGTGAGTTAATATAAACAACGTCGTGAATCTGACTCCTGCCACATGCATGACAGGGGTTAAACACAAAAAAGGAGTCAACTATGGTTTCTGAGAAGGCTACCCTCGTTAATCCTCAGGGTCTGCACATGCGTCCGGCTGGTCTGTTCGCCTCCACCATGGGCAAGTATGCCTGTGACGTGACGGTCGTCACCCCCGAGAAGGAGGTCAACGGCAAGTCCCCGATGGCCCTCATGGCTGCTGGTATCCCCTGCGGTACCGAGGTCGAGGTCAAGTGCGACGGCGCTGACGAGGCCGAGGCTCTGGCTGCTGCCATCGAGCTCATCAAGAGCGGTCTTGGCGAGTAGAACTCAAACGGGTCGCATGTTGAACAACTAAGTTCATATTTGGGGGCGCAGTGACCTGTTGTAAGGTAGCTGCGCTCTTTTGTCATGGATATGGCAAAACGCTTTATCACATGACACGGAGAGAGGAATGGGAATGTATCAGGGAGTCAACGCTTCCGAGGGCATCGGTATCGGCACCGTCATGGTCGCCGTCGATCCCGACTTGACGTTTGAGCCGCACGAGGTTGCTGATTCGGCAGCAGAGAAGGAGCGCTATCAGTCCGCTCTTTCGGTCTTCTGCGAGAAGACCCAGGCTCAGGCCGACCACATGAAGGAGACGGTGGGCGAGGCCGAGGCCGAGATCATGAGCGGACATATTGTCCTGGCTCAGGATCCGGGTATGACCGACGCCATCAACGCCGCCATTGACGGTGGTACCTGCGCCGAGCAGGCGCTCATGGACACCTCGACCATGTTCGAGAACATGTTCCTGTCCATGGACGACGAGATGTTCCGTCTGCGCGCGGCCGACATCGCCGACATCCGCACCGGTATTCTGGCCGAGCTGCTGGGCAAGGAGGTCGTCGACCTCTCCGTCCTGCCCGAGAACACTGTCGTTGTCGTGCACGACCTCACGCCGTCCATGACCGCCACGATCGATAAGGCCCACGTTGCCGGTATCGTCACCGAGACCGGTGGCCGCACGTCGCACTCCGCGATTATTGCGCGCGCCCTTGAGATCCCGGCTGTCCTTTCGGTTTCCAATAGCTGCACCGCGCTGCGCAACGGTATGACCGTTGTCGTCGACGGTGGCAAGGGTATCGTCGAGGCCGATCCCGACGAGGAGACGCTCGCCGCCTACACCGCCAAGGCCGAGGCCTTCGCTGCCGAGAAGGCAGCCCTCGAGGCCTTCCGTGGCAAGCCGTCCGTGACTGCCGATGGCATCAAGAAGATCATCGCCTGCAACATCGGTAACCCTGATGACGTGCCCAACGCGCTCGATCACGATGCCGAGGCCATCGGTCTGTTCCGCTCCGAGTTCCTGTTCATGGACTCTGCCGAGCTTCCTTCCGAGGAGGAGCAGTTCAACGCCTACCGTAAGGTCGCCAGCGCGCTCAAGGGCGCTCCGGTCATCATCCGCACGCTCGATGTGGGTGGCGACAAGGAGATTCCGTATCTGCACATGGTCAAGGAAGATAACCCCTTCATGGGCTTCCGCGCCGTGCGTTACTGCCTGGCCAATCCCGACCAGTACAAGGTCCAGCTCCGCGCTCTGCTGCGCGCTAGCGCCTTCGGTGACGTAAAGATCATGATCCCGCTCGTCACTTGCGTCGAGGAGGTCTTGGCTGTCAAGGAGCTTGTCGAGCAGTGCAAGGCCGAGCTGACTGAAGAGGGTCGCAAGTTCAACGAGAACATCGAGGTCGGCATCATGGTTGAGACGCCTGCCGCTTCGCTGCTCGCAGACCGTCTTGCCGAGGTCGCCGACTTCTTCTCCATCGGCACCAACGACCTGATCGGTTACACCATGTGCGCCGACCGTGGCAACGACACCATCTCCAACCTGTACCAGGTTTACTATCCCGCCGTGCTCCGCTCGCTCAAGAACATCATCGAGAGCGGCGTGAAGGCCGGCATCATGGTCGGTATGTGCGGCGAGGCCGCTGCCGATCCGCTGCTCGAGCCGCTGCTGATCAGCTGGGGCCTGGAGGAGTTCTCGATGAGTGCTCCGTCGATCCTGCGCGCCCGTAAGACCATCAGCCAGTGGACCAAGGCCGAGTGCGACGAGCTCGCCGAGAAGGCGCTCGCCTGCAACACCGCCGCCGAGGTCAAGGCGCTGCTCGAGTCCGCAGCTCGCTAATTTGGTATCAGAGGTAACCGCGTGGTTGGAATGGGCCGGCCACGCGGCCCTCACATATACAGGGGGTACTGTAAATGTTCTACACGCTAACCGCTAACCCGGCTGTCGACATGACGGTTTCGAGCTCTCCGCTCGAGCCCGACGAGAACGTCCGCACCGGTTCGGCCAGCTACACGGCTAACGGCAAGGGCCTCGACGTGTCCTTCGCCTTTAAGAAGATGGGCGTCGACACCGTCGCGCTCGGCTTCTTCGCCGGCTTCACGGGCAAGTTCATCGTCGAGGAGGTCATGAACCTGGGTTGCCTCTGCCGCCCGGTCTGGACCGACGGTATCACGCGCATTAACACCTACGTCAACGATGGCCAGCACGAGTACGGCATCCTGAACCCTGGTGCTCCGATCACGCCGCAGCACCAGGAGGAGCTCTATAACATCCTGGACACCGCGGGCGATCTCGAGTGCCTGATCGTTTCCGGCTCCGTGCCTCCCAAAGCTACGCCCGACTTCCTGGCTCAGGTCATGGAGCACGCTCAGGCTCGTGGCGCCGACGTCGTCCTGGACCTGTCCTCCGACAAGCTCAAGGAGCTCGCTCACAAGAAGCCGCTGCTCATCAAGCCGAACCATCACGAGATGAAGGCCATCTTCGGCGTGCCGGTCGACACCGACGACGAGGTTCGCGTTGCTATGAAGATGGCTC
>JAXKFZ010000145.1:0-1541 GCA_036550635.1 Collinsella sp.
GCGCATGACGGACTCCTTTATATGCGTGAAGGCGAAAATCGGCAGAATTGATGGGGCGCGGGGCGCCGCTGCGGGGGTAAGCCCAGCTAGAACATGTCGATCTTCAGATACATGCGCATCCCTTCGCGTATGGGGTACATAGTTGCGGTCTAACCCATATATGATAGCGTGCGCAGGCAAACCTGCATATAACCCGCACGGAATCCGACAAAGGGACAGTCCCTTTGTCGGATTCTAAAGCGTATGGAGTAGGGCGATGAGGAAGCGAACACCCTGGAGGTAGGCGCGGCGGGTGATGCGCTCGTTGGTGCCGTGGACGCCTCGGTCGCACTCGTCATCATCGACCACAAAGGCCGAGAAGCGAATGCACTCAGGGCAAATGTGCTGGTAGTTGGCAGCGTCGGTCGCACCGATCACGGTCGAGGGCACAATTGCCACTGGCTCGAATGATCCGTTTTCCTCCATCCCCTTTGGATCACGGAAATAGCGGACGGCGATGGAGCGAACCGCCTCGAGACCGGGACCACCGATGCGCGGGGACGGCGAGGGTTCGGAGCTGCCGGGGCCCAGCTCCACTTTGACACGACCGGCAAGGTCCGCCCCGGCAACCGCCTCACGGCAGCGCGCCACAACGTCGGCCACGCTCGTGCCCTCGAGCATACGGAAGTTAATGTTGGCCCACATATCCTGCGGCATTACGTTGGCGCCGGTGCTGCCACCCTCGATCTGCGTGGGCGCGCAGGTGGTCGTCACCAGCGGATAGAGCTTTTTGCTGGCGAGGCAATCGCGGACAATGGCATCCCCGTTGGCGGCAATTTCATCGGCCGTGTAGAGCCCCAACTCGACGAGTTGGGCGGCAAGCAAGTCGGTCACGCGCGTCGGCCACTCGATATCGCAGATTGCGGTGATGGCACGGCTGAGCACCTCGAGTGAAGTGCCCCCGTAGGGGTTGGAGGAATGCCCGCCCTCGCTACGCGTCCTCAACACGATATCGGCGTAGCCCTTCTCCGCGAGATCGGCATGCATAAGCCAGCCCTCGCCCGCGCCGTACTCGGCAGCCGGAACGATGCGGTAGTCGCCCTCGTCGATCAGGTACTCAAGCTCAATGCCGCGCTCTTCGAGCACGCGGCCGATGGCACCCGCACCGAACTGCGTGGTTTCCTCGTCCTGGCCAAAAGCCAGCAGCAGGGTGCGCTCGTGCTCCCAGCCGTGTGCGAGCGCATACTCAACCGCCTCGAGAATGCCTGCGACCTGGTCTTTCATATCGATGGCGCCGCGACCCCAAATGTAGGTGTCGTCCACATGTCCGCTAAAGGGGACATGCGTCCAGTCAGCCTCGGTGCCGGGTACCACGGGAACCACGTCCATGTGGCCCATGAGCATGACGGGTTTGAGGGCAGGGTCGGAACCGCTAAGCGTCACCAATAGCGAATGGTCGATAAGCTCGACCTTACCCGCCGTAAATACGTGCGGCCAAGCCTGCTGCATATACGCGCGCAGGTCGTCGAACGGCTGCCAGTTCACCGCCTCGGCATCCATAC
>JAXKFZ010000146.1:0-5106 GCA_036550635.1 Collinsella sp.
AAGGATATTTAGGCGCTCCAGCTTCGTTTGTTTGTCCGGCGCGCCGCGCATTGCCCGGGGCGTCAACGAGAAAGCCCGATCTATCGTACGGTCGACCAGCGTCTCGTCGAGATTGTCCGCGCCCGCACCCGCCACCGCGTCGCGATCGCTCGGAGTCGCTCGACCGTATGACGCCAATGCGAGCACCTCAGTCGATGAAAGCGGCACATCTTTGTCATCGATGCGCTTGTAGCTGCCGCCCTGGGCGCCCCGTTCTATGACATAGCAGGGCTTGCTCGACGGATCGAGCTCCTCAATCGTAATGACCAGAACCACGGTGCCCTGGAGCTCCACGCGCTCAATGGTGTATTTGGGCGGATTGGCCAGCTTTCCGCGACCGCCGGCATCGCCCATGCCCGCCACGAATTGGTTGAGCACTTTCTCGGTCTCAAAGTTTGCAACTGGGACAAAACCCGCGCGCTCGCTCACTCCGAGTACGATGATGCCGCCGGCGGTGTTTGCGAAAGCGCTGACCGTTTCCCATACGTCGCGGGAAAGCGTTGTGGCGCTCTCCTTGACCTCGACGTTAAGATCGTCCGAGCCCATGCGCCTTAAAGACTCGAGCAGACCGGTCAGTTCGTTTTCGTTCATCTGCACGTCCTTTCGCTCGGTTCTGCGAAGAATGCCGCGAATGGATTTCCTTCGTCTCTCAGTTATCTCTCGTAATTATCTCTCATCTTTCTGTTATCTCTCATATTAGAGATGAGTGAGAGATAAAAGATAAGATGTCTGCCATCTGTTTCATATAAACATGTTTTTGCTGGTAGAACAATCGGTATTGAGATAATACCATGATTGCTTGTCTCTTTGCTGCTCAGTTATCTCTCATATTTATCTCTCGTCTTTCTGTTATCTCTCGTATTCGTGACGAATGAGAGATGAGAGATGTGCGGGCGGCGGATGAGCGTGGATTTTGGACGGTCGGGAAATGAGGGTGGATATTTGGACGGTATTTGGGCGTTTTGAGGCTGATTCCGTCCGAAAATCCACTCTCATTCGATAGGCGTCCAAGTTTCCACGCTCGCGCGGCGGACACGCGGGGCCTTTACCCAATCCGTTGGCATCGTCTTCAGTTCGCCGCAGAACCGCAGCCCCATATGGGTATACTCACGAGGATTCGACTCGATTCGCCCCCGCTGGGGCGTCAAAGGAGACTGCATATGTCCACCACCTCAACCGACCCGCGCGCCGTTGCCTCCGCGCTGCTGGTGCCCGGCACCACCTGTCACGGCTTTGCCGTCGAGCGCTGCGAGACCGTGCCCGAGCTCGACTCGGACGCTTACGTGCTGCGCCACACCGCCTCGGGCGCTCGCCTGCTGTACCTGGCATGCGACGATGAGAACAAGGCCTTTGCCATTGGCTTTAAGACGCCGCCGGCCGATTCCACCGGCGTGTTCCATATTCTTGAGCACTCAGTGCTGTGCGGATCGGCCAAATTCCCCGTCAAGGAGCCGTTTGTCGACCTGATCAAGAGCTCCATGCAGACGTTTCTCAACGCCATGACCTACCCCGACAAGACTATCTACCCCGTTGCCACCACCAACGAGCAGGACCTGTACAACCTGATGGACGTGTACCTGGACGCGGTGTTCAACCCGGCCATCTATACCAAGCCCACCATTTTTGAGCAGGAGGGCTGGCACTACGAGCTGGACCTGCCGGAGGGCGCCGAGGACAAGGGCAGCTCCGCGAGCCTGCGCGAGGGCACGCTGCGCTATAACGGCGTGGTGTTCAACGAGATGAAGGGTGCGCTGTCCGACCCCATGAGCGTGCTGGACGATGCCGTCAACTCCGCGCTCTATCCCGACACCGCCTATGCGCACGAGAGCGGTGGCGACCCGCGCGCGATTCCCGCGCTCACCTACGAACAGTTCCTGGACACGCACGCGCGCCACTACAATCCTTCCAACTCTTATATAACGCTCTACGGCGACCTAGATGTGGACCGCGCACTGGCCTTTTTGGACGAGCGTTATCTGTCGCAGCCGAGTGCCGCGAGCCGCCGCATGGACGCTGCCGTCGCCGCCGGCGAGGACCCGTCCACGCTGGCGCCCAATCCGCTGGGCGTGCAGGCACCCGTGACCTGCGAGTATAAGCGCGTCGAGATGGCCACCACGCCCGAGAACGCCCTGGTGGGCCTGGGCCTTGTGCTGGGCAGCGCGCTCGACCGCAAGCGCACGATCGCGGCGGATATCCTGTTCGAGGCGCTACTGAGCTCCAACGAAGCGCCAGTTAAGAAGGCCATTCTGGCCGCCGGTCTGGGCGGCAACGTGGTGAGCTACACCGCGGCCGAGAGCCTGCAGCCCTACGAGCTCATCATGCTGCAAAACGCGCAGCCCGGTGTGGCGCGTGAGCTGCGTCGCGTGTTCCAGGACGCCTGCCGCGACCTGTGCGAACATGGCGTTCCGCGCGAGCGCCTGGAGGCCATCATCAGCAGCAACGAATACGACCTGCGCCAGCGCGACTACGGTATCGCCGACGGTGTGGCCATTGCGTGCGACGCGCTGAGCACCTGGCTCTACGATGACGACGCCGCGACGCTGGCACTCAAGTACGGCCCGGTGTACGAGGAGCTGCGTGGCGAGCTGGACGGCAGCTACTTTGAGGACCTGCTGCGCGAGCTGGTGCTGGAAAACGACCACATGGCACTGGTCGAGCTGGTGCCGGTGGACGCCGCCGAGGGTTCGGAGAACGCCGAGGCCGCCGAGCTGGCGGCCAAGCGCGATGCCATGACCGATGCCGGGCTGGCCGACGTGGTCGAGCGCACGGCTGCGCTGCGTGCCGCACAGGAGGCGGAAGACACACCCGAGGCCAAGGCCACGCTGCCGCGCCTGCGCGTGTCCGACATTGGCGAGGCGCGCCCCGAGCCGCCGCTGGTCGTGGACACGACCGCGCCCATCCCCTGCCTGCGCCACGGCATCCCCACCAACCGTCTGGCCTACGCCATGCAGTATTTCGACCTGAGCTGCGTCGCGTTTGAGGACCTGCCCTATGTAACGCTGCTCTGCCGCCTGCTCAAACAGCTGCCCACGAGCGGGCATTCGGCCGAGGAACTCGACAACTTGCTAGCCGGCAAGCTGGGCTTTTTGAGCTTTACGACCGAGGTCATGACCCAGCCCGACGTGGACGGCGTGCGCCCCTATCTGCTGGTGAGCGCCGGCGCCCTGTCCGAGAAGATCGATGCGCTGGCGAGCCTGCCGCGCGAGGTGTGGTCGAACACGCTGCTGGCGTATGCCGACGCCGACCGCGTCCGCGACGTGCTCACACAGATTCGCATTGGGCTTGAACAGGGCTTTATCAACAACGGCCACTCGGCGGCGCTCGGTCGCGCGATGAGTTACAGCTCGCCTTCGGCCGTAGTGCGCGAGCAGCTTTCGGGCGTGGACTTCTACTTGTTCCTGCGCGATCTGCTCGACCACTTTGACGAGCGCCTGGGCGGCCTGCGCGCCAAGCTTACCGAGCTGGCGGAGCGCATCTTTGTGGCCAATGGCTGCCTGGCGAGCTTTACCGGCAGCGATGAGGACTTTAACGCGTACTGGGCCGCCGCGGGCGACCTGGGGCTGGACGCTGGCGACGGCGCCGATGCCGGCCGCGACGTGCTCGTGGTGCCGACGCCGTGCGACCGCCACGAGGCTTTTGTCATCCCCAGCGACATCTGCTTTGCGGCAAGCGCGTGCGACCCGCGTCGCCTGGACATTAACGTGACAGGCGCTTGGGTCGTGGCTGCCAACGCGCTCTCCTACGACTACCTGTGGAACGAGATTCGCGTGAAGGGCGGTGCGTACGGCTGCGGATTCCGCGCAGCCGGCGAGCGCCAGACGGCGTTCTACACCTACCGCGACCCGGCGATCGATCCTTCGATTGAGCGCGTGGAGCGCGCGGGCGCATGGCTTGGCAGCTTTGAGCCCGACGAGGCCGCCTTTGAGGGCTTTATTGTGAGCTGCGTGAGCGGTATGGACGCGCCGGTGAAGCCGTACGCGCTCACCAAGCGCCGCAACACGACATACCTGGCCGGGCTCGATCCGCATGCGCGCGAGGAGCGCCGCGCCCAGATGCTCGCCGCCACGCCCAGTAAGCTGCGCTCGCTCGGCGCCGACGTGACGCGCATCGCAGCCGAATCGCCCACCTGCGTCTTTGGCGGCCGAGACGTCATCGCCAAGAGCAACGCCGGCTTCAACGTAGTCGACCTGCTGGGCTAACGCACAAAGGTAGATTTTTGGGACATGACCGAAAATCTACCTTTTTCTTTTGCCGCAGTCTGCCGATTTGTCTCGATCTGTAACGCTAAGGCGGCAATATTGGCTCCAGATGTTACAAATCGAGACGTTTCCGGATGACGCCGGCCCTTTGTCTCAATCTGTAACATCTAGGTCCAATTTTGCCGAATTACTGTTACAGATCGAGACGAACTGCCGCAGACGCCCACTCCACAGCACAGACCACCACAAAGATGCCTGTCCCCATTCTCAGTGGTGATTCGAACACTTGTTCTATACGCACACATGTTCTATAGTAGAGGTGCTTGCAACGACCTGAAATTGCAACTAGAATATAGTTGCAGAATGTGAGGCGGGATGACTCGATCCGATAAACTCATCGCCCAACTGTTTAGCTGCCCTTCAACTTATCGGTATGCGGATTTTTTAAAAGTCATGGCTTCATATGGCTTTGAAATGGACAGCAAAGGCAAGACATCCGGATCGCGCGTTCGCTTCTACAGGCCATCAGATGGCAGGATGTTCGTAATGCACGCGCCTCATCCATCTGACGAATTGACAGCGGGGACCATTCGAAACATCGTTCGCTTTCTGCAAGATGTCGGAGGTAGTCATGAGTAACGTTTTGGCATACAAAGGTTATTTCGCCCCGGTCGAGTTCAATGCCGAACAGCATGTGCTAACAGGTATGGTCGCCGGCATTAGGGACGCAATCGTATTTGAAGGCTCCACGGCTGAAGAAGTGGAGCAATGCTTCCACGACGCCGTCGACGATTACCTTGAGTTTTGCGCCGAGAAGGGCAAGGAACCCGAGCGGGCTTTTAAGGGCTCGTTCAACGTAAGAACGGGC
>JAXKFZ010000147.1:0-2541 GCA_036550635.1 Collinsella sp.
CCAGCGATAAGAAGGGTGCGATTAGGCATCGAGAAGCGCCTCCACTCCGGGCAGGGCCTTACCCTCGACGAGCTCCATGGAAGCGCCACCACCGGTGGAGATCCAGCTCATCTTGTCGGCCAGGTTGAACTTGTTGACAGCTGCGACAGAGTCGCCACCGCCGATGATCGAGGTGCAGTCGGCCTCGGCGACAGCCTCGGCGATAGCCTGGGTGCCGTGAGCGAAGTTGTCGAACTCGAAGACGCCCATGGGACCATTCCAGAACACAGTCTTGGCGCCCTTGACGGCCTCGGCGTAAAGCTCCTCGGTCTTGGGGCCGATGTCCATACCCTCACGATCGTCGGGGATAGCGTCGGAAGCGACAACCTCGGGGACAGCGTCCTCGCCAAAGTGATCGGCAACGCGGTTGTCGATGGGGAGCAGAATCTTGACGCCCTTCTCCTCGGCCTTCTTGAGCATCTCGCCGGCGCGCTCGACCCAGTCCTCTTCCTTGAGGGACTGACCGACGGACAGGCCCTGAGCCAGGAAGAAGGTGTAGGCCATGCCGCCACCGATGATCAGGGTGTCAGCGGAGTCGATGAGGTGATCGAGAACGCCGATCTTGGAGGAAACCTTGGAACCGCCGACGATAGCGACGAAGGGGCGCTCGGGCTCGGCGAAGATGCCGGTCAGCGTGTCGACCTCCTTCTCGAGCAGGAAGCCAGCGACGGCAGGCAGGTAAGCGGCGGGGCCCACGACGGAACCCTGGGCGCGGTGAGCGGTGCCGAAGGCATCGAGAACGAAGACGTCACCATAGGAAGCGAGCTTCTTGGCGATCTCGGGATCGTTCTTCTTCTCACGCTTATCGAAGCGGACGTTCTCGAGAACGAGGACCTTGCCCGGCTCGACGGCGGCAACAGCCTCAGCAGCCTTCTCGCCGTAGGTGTCGGCGACAAAGGCAACGTCGAGACCAGAGAGCTCAGCGAGCTTCTTGGCGACGGGCTCAAGGGAGAGCTCGGGCTGGAAGCCGGTGCCCTCGGGACGGCCGAGGTGGCTCATGAGGATGACGCGAGCGTTGTGCTCAACGAGGTAGTTGATGGTGGGCAGGGCAGCCTTGATACGGGTGGTGTCGCCAACGACGCCATCCTTGATAGGCACGTTGAAGTCAACGCGGACGAGAACGCGCTTGCCGTCGACATCGATGTCGCGGACGGTCTTCTTGGTAAAGGCCATGTTTGCTTCTACCTTTCGTACGTGTCTGCCTCCCATTACGGCAGACGATTTCCTATAAAAAGGGCGCGACCTTAGGGTGTAAGCCCTATAAGGCCGCGCCCTTCTTTAGACGCTCAACGAGCTATTCGCTAAAAGCTAAATTAAGCAACGAACTTCTCGAAGTACTTGATGGTGCGGACCATCTGAGAGGTGTAGGAGTTCTCGTTGTCGTACCAAGAGGTGACCTGAACGAGGGTCTGGCCGTTGCCGAGGTCAGAGCACATGGTCTGAGTGGCGTCGAAGATGGAGCCGTGGGTCTCGCCGATGATGTCGGTGGAGACGATGTCGTCCTCGTTGTAACCGAAGGTCTCGGAGATGGTGGCAGCGTAGGCCTTCATAGCAGCGTTGACCTCGTCGACGGTGACCTTCTTGTCAACGACAGCGTAGAGGTTGGTGATGGAGCCGGTCGGCGTCGGGACGCGCTGGGCGGCACCGATGAGCTTACCGTTGAGCTCGGGGAGAACCAGGCCGATAGCCTTGGCAGCACCGGTGGTGTTGGGGACGATGTTGACGGCGCAGGCGCGGCTACGACGCTTGTTGCCCTTGCGCTGCGGGCCGTCGAGCGGCATCTGGTCGCCAGTCCAGGCGTGAATGGTGGTCATGATGCCGGACACGATGGGAGCGAAGTCGTTCAGACCCTTGGCCATCGGGGCGAGGCAGTTGGTGGTGCAGGAAGCAGCGGAGATGATGTTGTCCTCAGCGGTCAGCGTCTCATGGTTGACGTTGTACACGATGGTGGGCAGATCGCTGCCAGCCGGAGCGGAGATGACGACCTTCTTGGCGCCAGCGTTGATGTGGGCCTGAGCCTTAGCCTTGCTGGTGTAGAAGCCGGTGCACTCGAGAACGACGTCAACGTCGAGGTCGCCCCAAGGCAGGTTGTTGGCGTCGGCCTCCTTGTAGATCTTGATCTCCTTGCCGTCAACGGTGATGGAATCCTCGCCAGCAACGACCTCGTGATCGCGAGCGTAGTTGCCCTGCGTGGAGTCGTACTTCAGCAGGTAAGCGAGCATATCGGGAGAGGTGAGGTCGTTGATAGCGACGATCTCGGAGCCCTCATGACCGAACATCTGACGGAAAGCCAGACGACCGATGCGACCGAAGCCGTTAATAGCAACCTTTACTGCCATTGTGTCTCCTTTCGTAAGGCCCCCGCGAGCTACAGCGCCCGCCGTTGAGGCCCACAAACTAACCACTCGCCTAATATACCTTTTTTTTGACTTGAATTTCACGAGAATGCTCGAAATTGAAAATCAAATTTACGTTAAAACGTTTTAAAGACTAAAATAGCAG
>JAXKFZ010000148.1:0-2292 GCA_036550635.1 Collinsella sp.
CGCTTCTGGGTTTCAAAGTCAACGTAGAAGAAGCCGTAACGCTTGTTGTAGCCATTGGTCCAGGAGAACTGATCCTGCAGGCTCCACAGGAAGTAGCCGCCCACGTTGACGCCCACCTCCATGGCCTTGAGCAACCAGCGCAGGTGCTGCTCGATATAGTCGATGCGCGGCTGGTCGTCCACAAAACCGTCCTTGTAGGGGTCCTTGTAGCCCATGCCGTTCTCGGTGATGAAGATCTGCTTGTAGTTGGGGTAGCGCTGCTTAATGTAGACGAGCAGATCGAACAGACCCTCGGGATAGATGATCCAGTCCCAGTCGGTGGTGGGGATGCCGGGCTTGTTCACGTGCTCGCCAATGCCCTTGACGCGCCAGCGGCCGGTGCCCTTCTCGCCCGTACCGTTGTGGTGCAGGTCGTTCTCGCCATCGTAAGCCTTCAAGAAACGGCACTGGTAGTTGTTAACGCCCAGGTAGTCGTTGTAGAGGGCGGCCTCGCGCATGATTTCCAGATCCTCGTCTAGGATCTCGATGGTACCGCCCGAGACGGCGGCCAGGCGGTTGGCGCACTCGAGGGTGTCGGGCGCGTAGTCGCCGCGGAAGGTGGCGTCGAGCAAGAACTGGTTTTGCAGCACGTGCTCGTTGTTGGCGGCTTTGATGTCGGCGGGGTCGTTCTCGTTGAGCGGATACTTAAACTCCAGCGACTGAATGACGCCGATCTTGCCCTTAAAACCGCCGTTGTGGAAGGCCAGTACTGCCTTGGCGTGGGCGAGCATCATGTTGTGCTCGCACTGGAAGGCCTCGGCCAGATGCGCCTTGACGCCACCGGGGAAGGTGCCCTCGATGTAGGTGTTGGAGGCATCGGCCCAGATCTCGTTAAAGGTGAACCAGTAGGTCACCTCGTCGGCGTACTCCTTAAAGCAGAAGGTGGCAAAGTCCACAAAGGCGTCGATGGTCTCGCGGTTGAGGAAGTCGCCCTTCTCAAAGAGGGGAAGCGGCGTATCGAAGTGATGCAGCGTGACAAACGGCTCAACGTGGTGCTTGTGGCATTCGGCGAAGAGATCGTGATAGAACTGGACACCCTCGGGGTTAATCTCACCGATACCGTTGGGGAAGATGCGGCTCCAGGCGATAGAGAGGCGAATGCCGTTGATGCCGAACTCCTCGCACAGCTCCAGATCGACGGGGTACTGGTTGTAGAAGTCCGAAGCGGGATCGGGGGAGAAACGGCCCTGGGCCTCCAAGAAGTCGTCCCAGGCAACCTTGCCCTTACCGTGAGTGCGGGTCTCGCCCTCTACTTGGTAGGCAGCAGTGGCGCCGCCAAAGACAAAGTCCTCGGGAAACTGCGCAGGCGGGTTAGTGACGCTAGCAGGGTTAACGGACATGATGATCCAATCGTCTAAATCGAAGGGCCAGCCGGTCTTGGATGGTCGGCTGGCCCTGAGCGTTACTTACTTCGAGAGTTGCTCGCTTACGAAGGCGAGAGACTTATCGCCGTTCTGGGAGAGCTCGATGTATTGCTTGCCGCGGCAAGCGACGCACTTGTTGCCCACGCGCTCGCAGTCCTTCTGCAGGTCGGCCAGGTAGCTGGCGGCCTGCGGGGCCAGGACGACCAGGTCAAAGTCGGGGAGCATGTCAACGTGGTTGCCATAGGCCTCGGCAGCGGTCTCAAGATTGATGCCGCGCTCTTTGGCGGCCTTGGCCAGTGCGTTGGCGAGCAGGCCCGAGGTTCCGCCGCCCTGGCAGAGCACGAGCACGCGCTTGCCGTTGAGGTCGCTGGCGGTCGTTGCCTCGGCAGCGGGTGCTGCAGAAGCGGCGGGGGCATCGGCCTTCACGGCCTCGGCAGCAGCGCCGGCGGCAACGCTCTTGGCGTCAGCCTTGCCCTGGAAGGCATCGTTGAGCTTGGCAGCCTTCTCGGCGTTCTTGGCGGCGAGCTCCTCCTGGGAAATCTCGGCCTCCTCGGCGCACTTCTGGGCGTCATAGGCACGGAAGAACGGGTAGTACAGGGCAAAGTCGACAACCAGGATGATGGCGAGCATCACAAAGGCGAGCGGCTGGAAGCCCAGACCCATGATGGTGCCGATGGGGCCGGGGACGGTCCAAGGCAGGGTGTACATAAAGCCGTTCATACCCAAGAAGTCGATAAAGATCTTGAGGATCCAGATGTTGGCGATCGGGGCAAAGACAAACGGGACAAAGAAGACGGGGTTGAGCACGATGGGCGCGGCGAACAGCAGCGGCTCGTTGACGGCAAAGCAGACGGGGACGATGGCGGCCTTACCGACGGCGCGCATCTCC
>JAXKFZ010000149.1:0-1780 GCA_036550635.1 Collinsella sp.
ATCTTGGAACCGGCGAGCTCCGCGGGCGGGTTCTCGCGCAGACCGGCCATGATGCCGGCCATCTTTGCCGCACCCTCAGCACCCGGATAGCTCAGCGAAATCGTCTTGTTGTGATAGTAGCCATACTTCTCGTACAGCTCGTGCATCGCGTCGGCAAGGTTCTTTCCCTGGAGCTTGTAATACTGCGCCATCTGGCAAATCAAAAGCGAAGTGCTCACGGCGTCCTTGTCGCGCACGTGGTCGCCGGCCAGATAGCCGTAGCTCTCCTCAAAACCGAAGATAAAGCGATCGACCTCGCCAGCATCGGAAAGAGAAGTAATGATGTCGCCGATGTACTTGAAGCCCGTCAGGCAACGACGGAGCTCAAAACCGTACTCATCGGCCAGAGCGTCAACCATGGCGGAAGAAACGATAGTAGTGACAGCAACCTTCTTAGTGAGGTCCTCACCGCGAGCAGCGCGGGTCTTGCAGATATAGTCGAGCAGCAGAACGCCCATCTCATTGCCGGTCAGCAGCAGATAGTCATCGCTATTCTTAACGGCAACGCCAACGCGATCGGCGTCAGGATCGGTTGCAAGCAGCAGATCAGGGTGAACCTGCTCGCACAGGTCAATGCCCTTCTGCATGGCCTGGCGAATCTCGGGGTTAGGATACGGGCAGGTCGGGAAATCGCCGTTAGGCTCCTTCTGCTCGGGAACAACCGTGACATCGGTGATGCCAGCGCGCTCGAGCACCGTCGTGACGGGAATGAGGCCGGTGCCGTTGAGCGGAGTGTAGACGAGCTTAAGCGGAGCGCCAGCGATCTCCTCGGCAGAAAGGTTGGTCACGCCGCGGGCGAGAACGGCGTCATAATAACGCTCGAGGCACGAGTCATCGATCCATTTGACCAGACCCTGCTCAAGAGCCTCATCGAAGTCCATGGACTTCACGCCGGTAAACGTATCGGTCTCGGCGATAGCCTTAGAAATTGCATCGGCAGCCTCGCTGGTAATCTGGCAGCCGTCGGGGCCATAGGCCTTATAGCCGTTATAAGGCGCTGGATTATGACTAGCGGTCATGCAAATGCCACCGGAGCACTTAAGGTCACGGACGGCCCAGGAAAGCGTCGGCACGGGAGAAATCTTAGGATACACGAGAGCAGTCACGCCGTTTGCGGCAAGAATGGCAGCCGTCGTCTTAACGAACAGTTCACCCTTATTGCGGCTATCGCGAGCGATGGCAACCGTCGGATGCTCGAAGGTCGCATTGAGATAGTCAGCAAAACCCTGCGTCGCGCGACCAACCGTATAGATATTCATACGGTTAGTGCCTGCACCGATAGTGCCACGTAGACCGGCGGTACCGAAGGCGAGATCTTGGAAGAAAGCGTCGGTGATGGCGTCTTCGTCACCCTGCTCCTTCATCGTGTTGAGCTCAGCGAGGAGCTCCTCGTCCTTGACATTGGCAATCCAAGTATCAAGCAGCTCATGAACATCTGCCATGTGAGTCCTTCCGTCACAATCAATAAAACAACCCGTGTAAAACAGGACAAGCGCATCAGCGCGCTAAAGCAAATATTAGTCCATTGAGAACAGAGAACCGGCCACAGAACGGTGAACGTTTATATTCACCGGTGGATGATTGGATTGATTTAATTGCTTAGTGAATGCCGCCTATAACGCAAAAAAGGGGGAGGCCGCGAGGCCTCCCCCTTCCAAGTTCAAGCGCACGGCTCGGTGCCGTCCACCGGTCAGCGGCGCCCTGGCCTCCCACGGGCTGACCCCGCAGTACTCTCGGCGCG
>JAXKFZ010000150.1:0-8377 GCA_036550635.1 Collinsella sp.
ACCCAGGGCTCCCCTGCTGCCGACGTTGCCACCACCTACCTGCTCTTTGCCCTCAACAGCAAGGACCAGGCCGAGGCTTATCTTGAGCTCTACTGCGACCGCGCCGACATGCCCATGCAGGTCGTGCGTCAGTGGACGAGCATCGTCGCCGCTTCCGAGCTCGCTCGTAAGCGCAACGTGAACGATGAGTTCCTGAAGAACTGGATCGACGTCGTCGATTATCAGTAATATCTGAGCGATTTATTTCGCATCGGAGGCACTAAGGAAACCCCGCAGCTCGAATGGGCTGCGGGGTTTCCTTTTAGCGATTGAGTACATCGAGAAGATAAAAGGACGGCCCCGCATCTCCCCTATCTGGAGAAATGCGAGGCCGTCCCGTATATCGAACTACAAGCGAAATCGCCGATTAACGGCGTGCCGCCTTCACAAGCTCGGCGAGTTTTGCGACGACCTCGTCGATCGCCACATCCTCGCGCTCGCCCGTGGCACGGTCCTTGAGCTCGACGGTCCCATTCTTAAGGCCGCGCTTACCCAGAACAACCTGATACGGGAAGCCCATAAGGTCGTTGTCGGCAAACTTAAAGCCGGGACGCTCGTCACGGTCGTCGACAACGACCTCGATACCCTCGGCGCACAGGCCATCAACGATCTGCTCGCAGACGGTAGCGCACTCCTCCTTCTTGGGGTCGAGCGGAATCACCGCAACCTCGTACGGGGCAACGGAGACCGGCCAGACGATACCGTGCTCGTCGTTGTGCTGCTCCACGACGGCAGCGAGCGAGCGAGACACGCCAACGCCATAGCAACCCATGACAAGCGGCTTCTCCTTGCCGTCCTCGTCCATAAAGGTGGCACCCATGGCCTCGGAGTACTTGGTGCCCAGCTGGAAGACCTGGGAGACCTCGATACCGCGAGCAGCAGAGAGCGGCTTGCCGCAGTGCGGGCAGGGATCGCCGGCAACGACGGTGACCAGGTCGGCCCACTCGTCGACGGTAAAGTCGCGCTCGGGGCAGGCGCCGGTAAAGTGATAGTCGACCTCGTTGGCACCGCAGGCCCACTGTTTGGACTCGCGCAGACTCTCGTCGCAGACCAGACGAATGCCCTCGGGCAGGTTAACCGGTCCGATAAAGCCCTTATGCAGCCCGTAGGTCTGGAGCTCCTCGTCGGTCATCATGCGATAGCCCTTGCCAAAGACGTGCTCGGCCTTACAGTCGTTGAGCTCGTGGTCGCCCGGAACAATGGCCACGACCGGCTTGCCCTCGGAGTCAATCAACGCCAGCGACTTGCGCGTGCCGTTCTCGGGGAAGCCGAAGAACTTGGCGACGGCCTCGATGGTGCCCATACCCGGAGTCTCGACCTTGGTGAGCGTGCCGTCGCCGGGACCCTCGGTCACAACGACCTTGGTGCTTGCAGCCTCGTCATCGGCAGCAAAGCCGCAATCGTCGCAGTAGACGAGCGAAGCCTCGCCGGCGTCGGCCAGCGCCATGTACTCGACGGAGGTGTCGCCGCCGATTTCGCCGGAGTCGGCGACAACGGGCAGAGCCTTGATGTAGCAGCGCTCGCAGATGTTGGCGTAGGCCTGCTTCATCTTGTCGTACTCCTCCTGCAGGCTCTCCTGCGTGGCAGAGAAGCTGTAGGCGTCCTTCATGATGAACTCACGGCCGCGCATCAGGCCAAAGCGGGGACGGAACTCATCGCGGAACTTGTCCTGAATGTGGTACAGGTTGACGGGCAGCTGCTTATAGGAGCGCAGCTCGTTGCGCACCAGGGCCGTGACGGTCTCCTCGTGCGTGGGGCCCAGTACAAACTCGCGACCATGACGGTCGTCAAAGCGCACGAGCTCCTTACCATAAGCATCGATGCGGCCGGACTCACGCCACAGCTCGGCATCGACCATAATGGGCATCATGAGCTCCTGGGCGCCGGCGGCATCCATCTCGTCGCGCACGATGTTCTCGATCTTACGAATCGAGCGCCAAGCGAGCGGCAGATAGGAATAGAGACCGGCGGCCTCCTTGCGGATCATACCGGCACGAAGCAGCAGACGATGGCTTGCAAGCTCGGCGTCGGCCGGATCCTCTTTAAGCGTCGGCGCATAGAGCTTAGACATATACATTGCTCGAGTCATTTATTTCTCCTCAATAAGCTTGTCGACCTCGGCCATAAGCGCGTCGACAATTTGATCCTCAGCTACTTTACCAATGATCTGGCCATGCGAAAAGAGCAGGGCCTGACCACGTCCGCAAGCAACGCCCAGGTCGGCATCAGAAGCCTCACCGGGGCCATTAACGGCACATCCCATGACGGCAATCGAAAGCGGCGCGGCATAGTTCTTAAGCCGCTCGGTCACTTCCTCGGCGATAGAAATCAGGTTAACCTGGCAGCGGGCGCACGTGGGGCACGAGACAATCTCGGGACCACGGCGACGCAGGCCCAGCGACTGCAAAATTCCCCAGGCAACCGGCGGCTCCTCAACCGGATCGGCCGTGAGCGAGACGCGCATGGTGTCACCGATACCCTCAGACAGCAGGATACCAAGGCCCACGGAGCTCTTGATGGTGCCCTGAAGCTTGGTACCCGCCTCGGTTACGCCCAGGTGAAGCGGAACGTGGGGAATCTCACGCGACAGGGCTCGATAGGTATCGAGCGTCGTTTGCACGCTATGGGCCTTGGCCGAAAGCACAATGTTCGTAAAGCCGCGGTCTTCAAAATGCTTGACGAAACGCTCGCTCGACATCACGAGCTTTTCGGGCTGCGTAAGGTCGTCGCGCTCGGCGATATCCTGCTCAAGCGAACCGGCATTGACGCCGATACGAATCGCACAGCCAGCGGCACCCGCAGCATCGATCACCGCGTCAACCTTGGTCCAATCACCGATATTGCCGGGATTGATGCGCAGCTTGGCAGCACCGGCCTCAACGGCACCAATGGCGAGCTTATGGTTAAAGTGGATATCGGCGACAATCGGCACCGGAGACTCGGCACAGATGGTGCGGAAACCCTCAAGCGCGGCCTCGGTGGGCACGCTTACGCGCACGATATCGCAGCCAGCCTGCGCCAACGCGCATACTTGCGCAAGCGTTGCCTGGGCATCGGCGGTATCGGTGCAGGTCATGGATTGGACCACCACCGGCGCGCCGCCACCAATCTGCACGCTGCCCACATGCACGGGGCGCGTCAGCTCGCGAGGCAAAGGATGGGATAAAGACAATCCAAACACTCCCCTACAGAATAAATCGAAGGACGTCGGAACGAAGCATATAGACAAACAGAAGCGCAAAGAGCGCGATGCCCACATAGCTCACAATCGTCTGGACCTTGAGCGGAAGCTCGCGGCCCGCAATCTTTTGAATGATCTCGATGACCAGCTTGCCGCCGTCGAGCGGTGGGATGGGCAGCAGGTTCATAAAGCCAAGCGAGAACGAAATGAGGGCGGCAAACGAAAGGAACGTGGCAGGGCCGGCAGCAGCAGCCTGTGAGGACATAACGCTAATACCCACGATTGAAGAGGACTGGTCGAGAATCTCCATCGTATGCTGCGGCTGGAGCAGGCGCATCACGCCCTCCGCTGTCTGCACGATATAGGAGAACGACAAACGAGCCGACGTGATGGGGTCCAAACGGACCACCTGCGTAGAGGCATACACACCTAGGCGCTCGTCCTCTTTGAGCGCAACCGTGGTCGAATGCTGCTTGCCGTCACGCTCGTACTCGATGGCGATATCGTCCTTACCGGCAGCCTTGCCGATGGCATCGTAAACGTCCATCCAGGTAGAGCACGACACTCCGTCCACAGAAAGGATCGCGTCGCCGCCCTCGATACCCGCCTTGGCGGCAATAGACCCCTCGTCAACCTGACCGATCACGTTGGTATCCATCGGCACGGTGACACCCGCAATAGAGTAGATGCTCATAAGCAGCAAAAAGCCCGTCAGGATATTGACGAGAATGCCCGCGAGCAGCATAAAGGCGCGCTTGAGAAAGCCCTGGCCAAGATAGGTGTGCGAACGCTCTTGTGCAAGGAACTCGGCCTCGCCGCACGGCAGCTCCCACACATCGCCCTCGGCAGTTGAATGTTCGCGATCGAAACGGCGGCCGTCAAAGGTAGTGTAACCCGCCGCATCTCGCGGCAGCGTCTGATACTTGGTGGGATAGTAGCTCGGCAAGGGCTTCTCCCCTTCCTCATACCAGGGTGCGATGGAACCCCAGCCCAGCAACAGGGCGCATGCCTCGAGCACATCCTCCTCGGAAAGCTCAAGCTCGACAGCAAGGTCGGCCACGGTCACGCGACCATGACGATAGATAGCCGCGAGCACGCGATCGGCGCAGGAGACGTCGGTCGGATCCATACCGCAGATGGCAGCGTAGCCACCCAGCAGCAGCGGGGTCACGCCAAACTTGGTTCCAATGCGACGCGACGTGTAATGGATGTCAAAGCGGCAAGGCAGGCCCAAAAAGAACTCGGTCACACGGACGCCGCAGGCACGCGCCGCCAAAAAGTGGCCGCCCTCGTGCAAAAACACGAGGACGGAAAGCATCAGCAGGCCCCAAAAGACCGATGAGAGAACGCTCAGAACAGTATCCATAAAACGAAAAAGCAATCCTTATGGGTTAGGAACGGGTTGCGGCGAGCACCTGCGCAGCCTTTTCACGCGCCCATGCATCGATGTCGTGAAGCTGCTCAAACGAATCGACCGCCTGCATATCGTGGGAATCCATGCAGGATTCCACAATGCGATCGATATCGGTAAAGCTGCAACCATCGTGCAGGAAGGCATCGACGGCGACCTCGTTGGCGGCATTGAGCACGCACGGCATGGTGCCACCCGTCTTGCCGGCACGTTCGGCCAGTGCCAGACAGCGGAAGGTATCCATGTCGGCAGCATCAAACGTGAGCTGCCCCAGCTCGCGGAAATCGATACGAGGCGCCGGGGTATCCCAACGCTCGGGATACGAGAACGCGAACTGGATGGGAATACGCATGTCGGAAGCACCGAGATGCGCCATCACGGAGCCGTCGGCGAACTCGACCATAGAGTGAATCTTGGACTGACGCTGCACGACCACGTTAATGAAATCGAGGTCGCAGTTAAACAGATGCATGGCCTCAATGCGCTCCAGGCCCTTGTTCATGAGGGTGGCGGAGTCGATGGTGATCTTGGCACCCATGGCCCACGTGGGATGTGCGAGGGCATCGGCACGCGTCACGCGGTCGAGCTCGTCGCGGGTGCGGCCAAAGAACGGACCGCCCGAGCAGGTGAGCCAAATACAATGAGCCTCGCGTGGGTTCTCCCCCAGATAGCACTGGTAGATGGCGGAGTGCTCAGAGTCGACTGGAATAAGCTGGCCCGGTTGCGCCAACGGCATAAGCAAGTCGCCGCCGACGACGAGGGACTCCTTGTTGGCAAGGGCAAGACGCTTATTCGAGGTCAAGGCCGCATGGCTCGCCTCGAGACCGGCGGCGCCCACAATAGCGACGAGCACGCAGTCGACATCGTCGCGACGCGCGAGCTCGCAAACCGCCTGCGCGCCAACGCCGAGCTTCGTTCCCTCGGGCAACTCCTGCAGCACAGCGTCATCGCCATGAGCGACATCGGCCACGGCAACCGCCGGAACCGAGAACTCGCGGGCAGCGGCAACGAGCTCAGAGGTACTGGAGTTAACGGACAGCGCCGTCACCTGCAGGCGATCAGCATGCTGACGGCACACATCGAGTGCCTGGGTGCCGATAGAGCCCGTACAACCCAGGATGGCAACACGGAGGCGTCCATCGGGGCCATACGTCGTCTGGAATGACATTACAGCACGCCTCCGATCATCAAAAGCAGCTGAGCGGTAATGCAGCCAAAGATAAGCGAGTCGCTACGGTCGAGCATGCCGCCATGGCCCGGGATAAGGTTGCCGGAATCCTTGACGCCCACGCCACGCTTGATGCGCGACTCGATAAGGTCGCCGATAACGCCCAAAATGGACACGACCACGCCGCACAGCAGCGCATAGGGCAGGCTGAGCTTGTAGAAGTGCGTCGCCCACAGAATGAGCCAAATCAAAACCGAGCCCAGGATGCCGCCGACAAACCCCTCCCAGCTCTTTTTGGGAGAGATCTTGGGAACCATCTTGTGCTTGCCGATACGGCTGCCCACAATGTAGGCAAACGAATCGGAGACCCAAAGGGACGCGCAAACGCCCACTGAAAGCAGGGCGCCGGCAAAACCGGGCACGGCATCGCGCAGCAGCACGATAGCCGACAGCATAAAGCCAGTGTAGATGGGACCCATGAGCGTCACGGCCACATCAGAGATGCGGGTACGCGGCGACCAGACATACCAAATGCCCACAGCGAGCATCAGGGCAAAAAGCAGGGCATTCAGCAACATCGAATCGCCCAACGCCGACAGCGGAAAGAGTACGGCGGCAGCGATACCCATGCGCTCGTTAGCCATCTTGCCATCGAGCCTCGTCATACGGAAAAACTCATAACAGCACAGACCGCTCATGACAGAAACAAAGATGGCAGTGGGCACGATACCCAAAACCAGGCACAGGATAAAGACAACGGCGTAGACGATACCGGCGGCGGCACGGGTAATAAAGCCCGCCAGCCACGAACCGCTGCCGCTCTTCGCTGCAGGCGCTCCCGCAGTGGCAGCTTTACGCGCAGGCGTCTTGGGAGCAGATGCCTTGGGACGATCGGACACGATTAAGCCTCCTCGGTCTTGCTCAGTCCACCAAACCTACGGTCACGGCCCTGATAGGCCAAAATGGCGTCGACAAGGCCCCAACGATCAAAGTCGGGCCAATAGGTATCGGTGACGTAGAACTCAGAATAAGCTACCTGCCACAGCAGATAGTTCGAAAGGCGCAGCTCACCAGAGGTGCGAATCACAAGCTCAGGATCGGGAAGACCGGCGGTATAGAGGTGGGAAGCCACCATGTCGTCATCAATTGCGGCAGGATCGATCTTACCGGCGGCAACGTCGAGTGCGATCTGACGGACAGCGCGGGTAATCTCGGCACGCGCGCCGTAGTTGACGGCAAGCGCCAGCGTCATACCGGTGTGATCGGCGCACTCGGCAAGACCGCGTTCAAAAACGTCGCGGGTCTTCTTGGGCAGCGCGGAAATATCACCCAAAAAGACAACACGCACGTTTTCGCGCTTCAGAAGCGGCAGCTCGTCGATGAACGTCTTGGCAAACAGATGCATCAAGACGTTGACCTCATGCTGCGGACGGTTCCAGTTTTCGGTAGAAAACGCATAGGCCGAAAGCACGTCGACGCCCAGACGCACGCAGGCGGTAATAATCTCGCGAAGGGAGACGATACCCGCCTTGTGGCCCTCGGTGCGCGCAAGACCGCGCGACGTGGCCCAACGACCGTTGCCGTCCATGATGCACGAGATATGGTGCGGAATGTTATTGAGGTCAAGGTCGGAAAAACCGACGCCCGTAGGGGCGTCGGCAAAGTACTCGACCAGTTTATGCTCGTCGTATTGCACCTTAGATCTCCATGACCTCGGCTTCTTTTTCCTTCAGAAGCTCCTCGACCTTGGCGACATACTCATCGGTGTGCTTCTGGACCTTGGCCTGCTCGCGACGGACATCGTCCTCGGTGAGCTCCTCATCGCGCTCGAGCTTGTTGTTGAAGTCGCGACGGATGTTACGGATAGACACCTTGGCCTGCTCGGCGTACTCGCGGCACTCCTTGACGAGCTCGCGACGGCGCTCCTCAGTGGGAGCCGGGAACGGAAGACGAACGACGGTGCCATCGGAGTTGGGGGTAATACCCAGATCGGAAGCGCCGATGGCCTTGACGATAGCATTGATGAGTGCCTTGTCCCACGGCTCGATGAGCAGCATGTGGGCCTCGGGGGTCCTGACGGCGGCAACCTGCGTGACCGGCGTGGGAACACCGTAATAATCGACGGTGATGTCGGACAGAATGTTGGCATTGGCGCGGCCGGTACGAACCTTGGAGAAGTTATGCTTGAGGGACTCGAGCGACTTGTCCATATGGGCGGTGATGTTCTCTGCCATGCTTAATCCTCCTGATAGACGAGCGTGCCGACGGGCTCACCCGAAAGCGCGCGCTTGACGGTGTCCTCGCCATCGATGTTGAGGACCAAAATCGGCATACGGTTGTCCTGGCACAGTGCCGTAGCCGTGGAATCCATAACCTGCAGACCGCGGACGAGCACCTCATGGTAGGTGATCTTGTCAAAGCGGACGGCATCGGCGCACTTGACGGGATCCTTGTCATAGATGCCGTCGACCTTGGTGGCCTTGATCAGAATCTCGGCGCCGATCTCGCACGCACGAAGAGCCGCGGCGGTGTCGGTCGTAAAGTACGGATTGCCCGAACCGGCGGCAAAAATAACGAC
>JAXKFZ010000151.1:0-2600 GCA_036550635.1 Collinsella sp.
GCGCTCACGGCAAGGGCGAAGATTGCCGCCGTGTCTCCCTCAGCTGTGACCTTACTGCGGACAATCGAGATGGTCGCGGGCGTGATGCCCTCCTTGGTCCGGGCAAAGATGCCGATGTTCACGCCCCTATGCTCGGGAATGACCGCGCCGCTTTGGTCGTTGCTGTAGTGATCGGGGCCGTCGCTACCGGACTCGACATAGCGGGCTATAGCCTTGACAACGGAGTCACTAATGTAGATGTGACCACCCGCTTCGTTGGGGTAGTAGTTTCTGGTGGAGATTGCGGTCGAGAACTGGCCTTCTGCGAACGCATCCACGATCGAGCCGTTCTTGATGACGATGTCGTCCTCGTCGGTGAAGAGGGCGCTGGCTTCATCGTTCCCTGCACTTGCACGGACCGTTACGGTTGCGCCATCGAACGTGATGCCCTTGTAGACATAGATGCCATACCCAACGCCACTTGCGTTGAGGGAAGTGTTCGTGACCGTGAGGCTGTTTTTACCGTCGATGGCGGCGTCTTCCTCGGAGCTTGCCTTGACCTGGCTGCCACCCGAGATCTCGATGTTGCCGTCGGCCCAAATCGCATTGTCTTTGATAGAGCTTGCCTCTACCTTGCCGCCGCCCTTTATGATGAGGTTCTCGTTAGCATCGATACCCTGATCCTCGGTGGCCTTGGCGGTGACGGTTCCGCTGTTGTCGATCGTGATGTTGCCGTCGGCCCTGATGCCATCCGAATCGCCCGTGGCGTTAACGTTTCCCGAGCCCTTGATGGTGACATCGCCCCCGGCATCGATGGCATCGTGCTCGGTGCTCGTGGCGTTGACAGTGCCAGCGCCGTCGATGTTGATGCTGCCGACGGAAGTGATGGCGTCACGAAAAGATGTCACGTTGAGCGTGCTGGACGCGTCGCCCTGAATATTTAGCTCGGCGTTCTCGTTCGCGCCATCCTTAACCTTGATGCCGCGGCCATCGCCGTTAGTGACGATGTTGTTGCCCTCGTAGCTCACGTTGAGCTTGCCCGCTGCCTCGATCGCGCCGGCGTTATAGCCGTTGAGCTTCATGTCGTCGGCGCCGTCCCAGGCCCAGGTGCCGGCCTCGTCGCCTGCTGCAGTGTTGTACTGAGTGCCGCCGACGTTGACCCACTCGGCCGCGAGCGAGACGCTCGGCATGAGCAGCGAGCTCACCGTAAGCGCGCAGGCCAGGCCGCAGACGATGCGGCGCGTCACGCGGCGCCAGCTGCCGTGTGTGAGCAGCGTGCGACGGCACACGTCGGGCTCGACAAAATGGGCTCCAGAGGTTTTGTCATTGCGCTTGGGGGTCGTGAACAAGGCGGCCATGGTTGCTCCCATCCTCATAGGGCCTATGCGATTACGCCCAGCATATCTGCAGGATGTAGCCGGTGGTAGTGCCGTTTGGAGGGCAAAATGTCCAAAACTTGGGAAGCAATACATCGCGCGTCTGTGCGTTGCCTGGCTTTAAAAGCAAAGCGCGGAGCCGCTCGATGCGACTCCGCGCTTTGGTGTTCTGCTTTGGCAGCTTTGCCGTTACGCTACAAAGAAGTAGACGAGGAAGGCAAGGGCTGCGATCCACATGAGCGGCTTGATCTTGGAGGCCTCGCCCTTAAAGAGCGCGACGATCACGTAGGCGATAAAGCCCAGACCGATGCCGGCAGAGATGGAGTAGGTGAAGGGCACGCCGGCGACAATCATGAACGCCGGGAAACCCTGCGACACGTCGGACCAGTCGATCTCGGAGGCCTCGCTCATCATGAGGTAGCCGACGTAGACCAGGGCACCGCAGGTGGCGGCGCTGGAAACGATGGTGACGATGGGGGAGAAGAACGCGGCGAGAATGAACAGCACGCCGGTGGTGACGGAGGTGAGGCCCGTGCGGCCACCGTCGGCGGCGCCGGAAGTGGACTCGACGAAGGTGGTGATGGAGGAGACACCCATGAAACCGCCCACAGCGGCGGCGGCGGAGTCGACGATTAGGATCTCCTTGATATTCTCGACGTTGCCGTCGTCGGTGAGGAACTCGCCCTGCTTGGCCACGGCCATCGCGGTGCCCATGGTGTCGAAGAAGTCACTCATGAGCAGCGAGAACGAGATGACGAGGAGCGCGGGGTCGGTAAGGACCTTGACGATGGCGGGCACGCCGCCGGCGTCGGCGATGGGGCCACCGATGCTCGAGAAGTCGAGCGGGGCGATGATACCGGTCGGAGCCTGGGTCACACCTAGGGGGATACCGGCGATGACGGCGACGACGATGCCGATGAGCAGCGAGCCGGGGACGTTGCGGCAGGCGAGGGCGACTGTCACCAGGATGGAGATGATGCCGACGATGAAGGTGGGGGAGGTGATGTCGCCCAGACCGACGAGCGTACCGGCGCCAGCGGTGATAATGCCGGCATCGCACAGGCCAATCATGGCGATGAACAGGCCCAGACCCACCGAGATGGCGTGACGCAGGACAACCGGGATGGCGTCCATGATGGCCTCGCGCAGGCCACAAAGCACGAGCAGCAAGATGACGACGCCCTCAAGGAAGATGACGCTCATGGCCACGTGCCAGTCACCGCCGCAGACGGTGGTGGTGATTCC
>JAXKFZ010000152.1:0-2241 GCA_036550635.1 Collinsella sp.
AGATTTCATCTGAGCTGGGGCCCGATGCCGGGTTGTGGATGATAAGGCAGCGCATACTTACGTTCCCGTTCTGTGACTAACCGAGTATAGTTGTAAGGCAATGCCGATATCCTACCCGTGTTTTTCGGGCCTAACCTTATTCGATGGGTTGATATGTACATTTCCACACATCAGGCTCTACTCGCCTTTTGCCAGCGCGCCCGTGAGTTCGACGCGATTGCCGTCGATACCGAGTTTTTGCGCGAGCGCACATTCCACCCGCGTCTGTGTTTGGTTCAGATTGCCACCCCTGCCGAGAGCGTCGCGGTCGATCCCCTGGTAATCGACGACCTATCGCCGCTGGCCGAGCTTATGGCCGACGAGAGCGTGACCAAGGTCTTCCACGCGTGCTCGCAGGATATGGAGGTCATGCTCCATACCGTGGGCGTGCTGCCACGACCGATTTTCGATACGCAGGTCGCCGCCGCCTTTTTGGGCGAGCGCCAGCAGATTTCGTATGGCGCGCTTGTTCAGACGTTCTGCGGCGTATCGCTGCCCAAGACCGAGTCGCTGACCGACTGGTCGCGCCGCCCGCTGACCGATAAGCAGATTGAGTATGCGATCGATGACGTCAAGTACCTGATCGTCGCCTATACCGAGATGATGAGCCGCCTGCGCGAGCTGGGCCGTGTGGACTGGGTGCTCGACGAGCTGCGCCCGCTGGCTGACGAGTCGCACTATCGCGCCGATCGCCACGAGGCGTTCCGCAAGGTCAAACGCATCAATTCGTGCAGCCGTCACCAGTTGGGCATCGCGCGCGAGCTCGCCGCCTGGCGCGAGGACCGCGCCGAGCGCCGTAACATCCCGCGCAAGTGGGTCATGTCCGACGACACGCTGCTTGCGCTCGTTAAGCGCAATCCCGTGCGCGTTGAGGAGTTCCGTAGCATCCGCGGTACCGATCAGTTGGGGGAGCGCGACGTGGACGGTGCGCTCATGGCCATCAAGCGCGGCGCGAGCTGCCCGCACGATCGCCTGCCGCTCTTGGTGCGCGGGCATCGCCAGATCTCTCCGGAGTTGGAGAGCGTGACGGACCTGATGTATGCGCTCATTCGCCTGGTTGCCGAGCGCTCGGGCGTGGCGACCTCGGTCATTGCCTCGCGCGATGACCTGGCTGACTATATTGAGCATCCCGAGCAGAGCCCCTTGCGCGAAGGCTGGCGCTTTGAGCTTGTGGGCTCGCGCCTGGACGATCTGCTTTCCGGCAATATGGGGTTGACGGTGAAGGACGGAAAAATCGAATTGCTGTAGGTATATGGTTACGCGGTTTTACCAAACCGCGTAACAGCTCGACGCTGCAAACGGCCGAGAGCGGCAATCTGACGTTCAATCGTCGCTCGCGTACCAAAGTACGCGTCGCTTCTCTTTCACGTCACCTTGCTCGTTCTCGGCCGTTTTCGCTGACATTGCCAAAACATCGATGTTGATTTGCTGGTCAGTCGAATGGGTAGAATGCCTCCAACGTGTAACTCGATTCGGAGGAATTCGCATGCCTTATTACTATGGATACGGCTTTGGCATCGACCCGCTGTACCTGCTGGTTGTTCTTGTCTGCACGGTGCTTGGCCTTGCCGCACAGAACTATATCAACTCGACGTACAAAACCTGGTCCAAGGTTCGCTCGGACGGCGATACGGGTGCCACAGTCGCTCGCCGCATGCTCGATGCCAACGGTTGTAGCGCCGTGGGTATCAAGGGTGTCGCTGGCGAGCTCACCGACCATTACAACCCGCAGGACAACAACCTGTATCTGTCGGATGCCAACCGTTCGGGCGGATCGGTCGCAAGCGTTGCCGTCGCCTGTCACGAGGCAGGCCACGCCGCTCAGCGTCAAAGCGGCTATGCCATGATGAAGGTGCGCACCGCCCTGGTCCCGGTTGTCAACTTTACCCAGAACACTTGGACCATCGTGTTGCTCTTGGGCCTGTTTATGAACATTGCCGGGCTCACATCCCTCGCGTTGATCTTCTTCTCGTTTAGTGTGCTGTTCCAACTCGTTACGCTGCCTGTCGAGATTGACGCCAGCCGACGCGCCGTGGCGTACATCGAGCAGTCGGGTATGAGTTCCAAGCAGGTCAACGGTGCCAAGAAGGTGCTGACGGCCGCCGCGCTTACCTATGTTGCCGCTGCGCTCACCTCGATTATTCAGCTGCTCTATCTTATGGCTCGCTACAACAGAAACTCCAACCGATAACAAATGGGACA
>JAXKFZ010000153.1:0-17496 GCA_036550635.1 Collinsella sp.
TTGCCCTCGTCGGTGATGCTCGGCACGCAATTGAGCACCTCATTGATGCGCGACGCGCTGGCGCTCGCCTTGGTAAAGACAACGACCAGGTTGGCCACGTAGACGATGGAGGTGAGGGTCTGCGTCATGTAGTTCACAAACGCCATGACCTGGCCCTGCGTAAGCTCGCCCACGTTGACCTGGATGCCGCCCACCCACAGGATGGCGCACACGCCCAGGTTCATCACCAAAAACGTGACGGGATTAAGGATTGACGAGAGCTTGCCCACCGCGATGGCGGTATTGGCCTGGTCATCGGCGGCTTGGGCAAAGCGCTCGCGCTCGTGATCTTCGCGTACAAAGGCGCGAACCACGCGGGCGCCCGAAAGCCCCTCGCGGCAAATGAGCGCGATGCGGTCGAGCTTTGCCTGCAGCTGCTTGTAGTACGGAATGCAGCGCGCCATGACAAACCAAAACACCAGGCCAATGGCGGGCGTGCAAATCAAAAAGATCATGCCGAGCTTAAGGTCGATGGCAAGGGCCGCGCACATAGAGCCCACCGCCAAGAAGGGCCAGCGGATGAGCATGCGTACGCCCAGCGCCACAGCGAGCTGCACCTGGTTGACGTCGTTGGTGATGCGGGTGATAAGCGACGGCGTGCCAAAGCGGTCGAGTTCGGCATAGCTCAACTTGTTGATGTGCTGGTAGAGCGCACCGCGGATATCGGTGCCCATGCCCTGCGAGGTGAGCGCCGCCATCTTTTGGCAGACGAGCGTAAACGAGATGCCGATCACAGCCATGGCGCCAAGCAGCATACCGTAGTGGACGACGGCGTTGACATCGTGTGCGCCAATACCCTTATCGATCATCTGGGCAATCACCAGCGGCGTCAGCAGGTCAAAGATCACTTCGATCAGCTTACACGCAGGGCCAATCACCATATACCGGCGAAACTTACCACCAAAACGCCTGAGCAGCTCAATCATGTATAGGCGCTCCCTATCATCATCCACATTCAATTCGAACCATGATAGTACCGCCACCCCAAAAGAAGCGTAAACAACTCGTCATTTCTAACGGGATTCAGTTTTCAGAGGGGTATACGCGCACACCCAGCCAGTGTCGGGTCAACTAGCATGGTATATTTACATTAGTGCTACCAAGTTAGTCGCCGACCCTTGAAATGAGGTGCCGAGATGAACGACATTCTCGCAAGAAGAGCAAGACGAGCAACTGTGGGCATCGCCCTTTCCGCGGCACTTGTCGCGGGAATCGCCCCCGTAACGGCGATCGCGGCAGAAACCAGCTCCCCCACCGGTGCAGTCGCCTTGCAGACGGAAGACGCGGCCACCGAAAAAGAAAAAGCGTATGCAGCCATGCAGGAAGCGCTCAAAAACCTCGAGGCCGCAAAAAACGCCGCAAGTCCCGAGAAAATTGCGAGATTCAATGATGACATTACCCGTTTTCAAGAGTACCGCGAAAAGATGGCGGCGCAAGCCGCCGAAGGGAGGGAACTCCTTCCCACCATGCAAGCGGACGTCGATGCTGCCCAAGCCAAATACGACGGGGCCATCAACCGGGTAAGCGAGCTCCAGGCAGAATTAGAGAAGAAACATGAGATGCTTAAGACACTCGAAGCACTCGGCTACGAGGAGTTTGTCGAAACTACTAAACAGCAAATAAAGCAGTTGCACAGTGAGATCATATCGGCAAAAACGCACGTAAACTATTGCGAAACGGAGCTCCGCGAGTTCCAGTACCGCCTCAGAAGAGAGGAAAGACGAGTTAATGACTGTGAACGTGCTGTAGAGAAATATAAAGCCGATATCGACCGGTTCACAGCCTGGCGAGATGCGCTCCTCGACAATTTGAAAAAAGCGCAAACGGCCTATGACGACGCCTGCAAGGCATACGAAGAGGCGAAAGCCGCGGCAGACAAGGCCACCTCGCCCGAGATAACGAAACCGACCGAGACGACGCCCCCTCCGGCTCAACGCAACCCGCCGAGGCGACACCGCCCGTTGGCTCACCTGCAACCGGCAAAGACGCCCTACCAAGCTCCACCAAGCAGGCGAACTCGAGCAGCGGCAAGCAAGCAGATACGACCGCCGGCAAGCTCGCGAACACGGGCGACACAGCACCGAGCGCAAACGCACTCGTAGCAGTCGCCGCCGCAGGCCTCGGAATAACCGCCACTGCCACACGCCGCATCAAGAACTCAAAATAGCTGCCAGCGGTTATTGTCTTCGCCAATCCACAAGCCCAGAGACAAAAAGAGGTCCGTTTCCCCACCTAGGGAAACGGACCTCTTTAACTGCAAAAATTCAAACAACAGCACCGCCGCCTCTTAAACTACGTAGCCATCAATGCCCAGACAACGCCAGCGAGCAGCAAAAGGCACGGGATTAAATTATTCAGATAAATGTGACCCTTCAGGCGGTTTTGGTCGGCTACCCGCGAGTGCCGGCAGGGCGCTTGGTAGTCGAGCGATCCCGCAGGCGAAGCCGAGGACCAGCGAGACACCAAGCGCCCTGCCGGCACTCGCGGGTAGCCGCGGCACCAAAAAACGCCTGCGCACTCGATGGATTCGGATGCCCGACAGAGGCTCCTTATGGCTGCTTCCTTCCGGACCTGACCAGATTCGGAACATGTCGTCATCCGAACCCATCGAACGCGCTAGGCGCTCGGTATATCTTACCTGCTCCCGCCCGCCACGGCAAGTGGGGCGAACCCATCGGATGGATTCGCCCCACTCGTCCATATCGCTAGCGGCGCCTGCGGTACAGGACCGCGCCGCCCGCTGCGGTCAGCGCGCCGATGCCGGCCATGGCGCCGAGCGCCTCAAGCGGCAGGCTGCGGTCGCCGGTGTCGGGCATACCGCCCTTGGAGCCGTCACCGCTAGCGCCGCTGCCGGAGCCGTTATCTGAACCGCCGCCCGAGCCGCCGCCCGGCGTGCCGGGGTTCTCGGGGGTGCCGGGCTCCTCGGCGTAGCTGTTGGTGAAGACCGGCGGCATGTTGGCGTCGCCCTCGTAGGAGACCTTCGCCGACAGATAGCCCGTCTTGGTGCCGTCTGCCGCCTCGTCGCTCACCGTGACGACGATCTTGTGCACCGCCTTGTCGTAGGTCACGTGCGCCTGGCCGTCGTCGACCTCGCTCACCGTGAAGGTGTAGGTGCCGGCCTGCTTGAAGGTCAGCGCATCGAACGTGACGCTGCCGTCCGCGGCATTCTTGGCGGTCGACATGACCTTGCCGTCCCGGCTCTTGAGCTCAAAGCTAAACTGGCCCGCCTTGAGCTCGGCGCCCTTGAGCACCTTGGCGGCGCCCAGCTTGAGGGTGACGGGTGCGGCCTCGTAGCCGTTGGTAAAGGTCACCGAGGTGTCGCCCACGGCATTGCCCTCGGCATCCGCCAGCTCGTGCTTGACGGCGAGCGTACCGTTTTTGGCATCGGTGACCGTCGTGCGCACGCGGTACGTCGCCTTGTCGTATGTCACGCCGCCCGCCGTGCCGGCGACCTCGCGCAACTCGTAGCTGTGCATGCCGGGCGCGGTGTAGGTGACGGGGCTGAGCGCGACCGTGCCGTCGGCGGCGTTCTTGCCCGTCGCCGCGACGCTCTCGCTGCCGTCGGCGGCAAGCTCGACCAACTGGAACTCGAACTCGCCCTCGGCCAGGTCACGGCCCTTGAGCTTCTTGTTCACCTTGATCTGGTCGGTGACGGAGCTCGACGTCGGGTTCACGCCGTAGGTGTTGGTGAACTCGAACGCGCCCTTGCCCTCGGGCGTGCCCTCTGCGGGCAGGATCTCCGCGGCGAGCGTGCCCGCGTTGGTGTCCTCGACCACCCTGACCGTGAAGGTCCTCGTCGCCGTCGCGTCGTTGACCACGCCATCGACCGAGCCGGACTCGCTCACCCGGTAGGCAAACGTCTTGGTGCGCATGCCGTCGCCGTCGATCTCGACGTCATCGAGGTCGCTCGGCTGCCTGAACGTGACGTGGCCCAGCACGACATTGCCGGCGGCGTCGTTGGTCGCCTCGGTCACCGTCTTGCCGGAGGCGTCAACCGGTGCGGGCGCGCCGTTCAGCGGCTCAATCTTAAAGGTGTACTTGTCCGCAATGTCGGCCTGCGTGAGGCCGAGTCCGGCCTGGTGGAGCGCCAGCGTCTTGGTGCCCACGAGGTCGACCGTCGCCTCGCCGGCGTTGTAGCCGTTCACGAACGACAGCGTGCCGCCGGAGCCCTCGGGGTAGACCACGGCCACATCCAGCCCGCCCTTGCCGTTATCGGTCACCTTGACCGTGATATCGAAGCTCGAGGCGGTCGCCGTCACGCCCGCGGGCAGCCGGTCCGTGCCGTCCTCGGATACGGTATAGGGAATGGCCCAGGAGCCGTCGGCGGCCCTGGTGGCGGTGCCGTCCGCCACCATCTGCTCGAGAGCGTCGGTGGTGTAGGCGATGGGCGAGAACGCGAGCCCCGCGGCCTCGCCGTCGCCGGAGGCCCGGTTGGTCGCGGTCGCGACCACGTTACCTTGGGCATCGCGGACGGAGAACGAGAACTCGCCCGCCGCCGCGGCTCGGCCCGTCAGCGTCTTGGTGGCGTTAATTGCCACGTTGCCCTCGCCGCCGAGGGTTCCGGTGGCCTCGTAGGAGTTCTGGAACGCGACCGTCACGGGCGCGGGCGCCGACGTGGCGTCATCTGCCGTGGAGACCTCGCTGCGTGCGACCTCGACACCGTCCTTGGCAACCGCGGTCGTGACCGTGAGTCTGCCCGTCGCGGCGTCGTAGGCGGGCGCGATGGTCACCGTGCGCGGCGCGGTGTCGTTGGCGTAGCCCTCGCCGCCGAGCTTGGTCTCGGTGACGGTGAAGCTGTAGGTCTTGCCCGCGTCGGCGTCGGTGAACTTCACATCGCCGCCCGCGGTCCCGCCGATGAGGTCGACCAGGTCGGCCGCGCCGTCATCGGCCGCGGCCACGGCGTAGGCGTCCTTGTCGGTCTTGAGGCCGAGCTTGGCGGCCGTCTCGGCGTCCGCGGTCACGGTGAAGGCGAACTGCCCCGCCTCCATGGCGCGGCCGGAGAGCGTCTTGGACAGGCGCACGCCCGCGCGGGCCGAGTAGTCGAGCTCGGTCGTGTAGGTGTTGACGAAGTCGCCGCCGCTCACCTCCGCGATCGCGGGCGTCGTGGCCGTGAGGTTGCCGGAGCCGTCATCGGTCACGGTCGCCGTCATCGTGGCGACGTGGCCGTCGTAGGCCACGCCGGCGATGGCAGAGCCGTCATCGGGCCTGACCTCGCGCACCGTGTAGGTGAAGGTCTTGGCGCGCACGCGCTTGCCGCCGACCTCGGCGAACCCAGCATCCTTGATGTCATCGAGCGTGTAGCGGATGGGGCCGAAGTCGAAGGCGACCCTATCGCCCGCCTTGGTGCCGGCGGCCGTCACGCTGACGGTCTTGGAGCCGTCGGCAGATCCCTCGGGCATGGGCGCGCCGTCCTCGCCCGCAAGCGCGAACTGGAAGCTGTCGCCCTCCGCCCAGTCGCGACCCTTGAGCGTCTTGGTGAAGAGCCCCGCGGTGGAGACGTCCCTGCCCTCGGCGGCCGTTCCGTACGTGTTGGTGAACGCGACGGTCGCGCCGTCCTCGGTCACGGCGCCCTCGGCCTTGGAGCCGTCAGCCCCGTTGACCGCGGTCGTGTAGCCCTCGGCGGCGTCCTCGGCCACGGTGCAGCGCGCGCCCACAGGCAGGCCGGCGACGGTCTTCTCCTCGCCGTCCTTGAGCGTGAAGGTCGCCTTGCCGCCCGCGAACGTCACGGCGTGCTCGCCCTTGCCGAAGGTGCCGGAGACGGGCTCGCCGTCCCCGTCGGTCAGCGTGACCGCAAAGCCGAACTCGCGCTGGCTGTCGCCGCCGACGACCGTCTTCTTGACGGTGAGGCTGCCGGTCTTGGCGGTGTTGGTAAAGACCGCCGCCTCGACCGTGCGCTCAGCAGCATCGCCCGCATCGTCAGTCAGCTGTGCAATCTTGGTCTTGGCAGACAGCTTACCGGCGTCGTTGTCGGTCACCGTGACGGCGGCACGATAGGTGGCCTTCGAGAACGTGAGTGCCGCCTCGTCACCCGGCTGCTCGGTAATCACATAGGTATAGGTACCAGGCTTGGTGTACTCGATGGTACCGAAGTTGCCGACCTGGGCATCCTTGTGCAGCTCAATCGTCGACACGCCGTCCTTGGCACCCTTGGGCATAGGCGCCTCGCCCTGGGCAGTCAGCGTCATGGTAAAGGCATCCGATGTCATCCAGTTGCGTCCGGAGATCTTCTTTTGGACCTTGAAGGCGTTTTCCACCTTTGTGGACTCCACGCTGTAGACGTTGGTGAAGCCCACCTGCGTCGCCTGTCCGACGGTACCCTTCTGGGGGTTCGCCTTATCGACAACCGCAAAGCCGTCCTCGCTCGTCATGAGCTCACCCTTGGAGTCGAGCTCCTGTACCTCGTAGTGCGCACCCATGGGCAAGGTAACCGTGACGGAGCCGCCAGCCTTGAGCGCGATGGTGTCACCGCTCTTGATCTGTCCGCTTACATAAGTGCCATTGGTGCCACTGGGGCGACCGGCGTACGCAAAGGTGCCGGCCAGAGGCGTTGTGCCATCGGCCTGGTAGAGCAGCACCTTAAAGGTAAATGCCTTGTTGGGCGCGGTGATGCCTTCGGCGGCCGTGACCGTCTTGCTCAACGTCAGGCGCCCGTCAGTGACCTCATCGGTAGTGGTGTTGGTCTTGACGGCAGGGTTGTTGCCGACCGCCACCGACGCCTGGTTGGAAATATTGCCCGAAGCGCCACCGCTCTTAAACGCGTCCTCGGTCACGCGGACCTTAAACTGAACCGTACCCTCCTTGCCGGCGGGAACGTCCGCCAGCGTCCAGGTGAGCTTGCCGTCATTGTCCTTGGAGCCGGCATCCTTATGGTCGCCGGCGAACTCCACGAACTCGGTTCCCGCGGGAACGGTATCGGTGATCGTCACCGTGGCAGACACGCCCTCAGTGTTCTTGTAGCCGATGGTGTAGGTGAGCTCGTCGCCCAGCGCCACACCCGACCCCGTCGAATCCTGAGCATCGCTCTCGGACTTCTTGGGCACGTAATTGGTCGTGGTGCCGGTGTAGCTCTTGTTGCCAACCGTAATGGTGGCGGTGTTGCTGACGGTGCCGACAACGCACTGGGCATCCTTCACGGCGTCCTCGGTAATCTTGACGCGCACGCGCACCGAACCGTGGCTGCCCGCAGGCTGCTCGCCCAGGTTCCAGGTGAGCGACTGACCACTCGCGGCGCCCTTATCGGCGTTCTCGCCCTCAAAGGCCTCGAACACGACGCCGGCAGGAAGCTCGTCAGTCACGGTCACGTTGGCCGGAACCAAGTTGCCATTGGCATCGGCCTCGGTGTTGACCCAGTTAATGGTGTAGACGTAGGAGTCGCCCACGGAGAGCAACTGCCCGTCGATGTCCACATCGGGCTTCGCAACCGTGCCGATCGTCTTGACCTTATCGCGTGTGTTGTGGAAGACGATCTTGCCGTTCTCGGTACCATTGCGATAGGTCACCTTGGACGTAAGCTTGCCGTTGTTGTTATCGGTCACCTCGAGCAGCACGCGGCACGTCGCGGACGTGTCCACGGGACGCACGCCCTCGGGCAGGTTGGCCAAGCGCTCTTTTGCCACCAGGTTAAAGCTGTAGGTAGTGGTGTGGTCGGCATTGTGTTGCTTGGTGGCAATGCCCTTGTTCACGGCGCCGTCAAGATCGATCGTCTGCTCATGAGGCGCGCTGGTGGCACCGCCGAGCTTAAAGTTAACCTTACCGAAGTCGACCGTTGCGATACCGTTCTCGCTCGCCTGGGTCGCGCCCTCATCCATCGGCTCGAGCGAGCCGTCGGCCTTGTTCTCGGCATACAGGTCAAAGGTATACTGGTCAGCCTCGATCTTGTCGCCGGAGTCCATTACCTTCTCGGCAGTAAGACCGTCGAATGTTCCATTCGCGACGTAGCTGTTGGTAAAGGACACCCGGGCCTTGGCGGCGCCGTCCTTGGAGCTAGAGGTCTTCGCATCGCCAGCAGCCTCGACTCCGTTGGAGTCATAGTGCCTGACCGTAGTCTCGGTATAGAGCGAACCGTCACCGCGACTCTTGACCGTAATCGCCACCGTCCAATAGGACGAATCGTAGGCGTAGCCGCCTTGCTTGCCGCTGTTCTCGACCACCTTATAGGTAAACGTCTTGCCCGCATCACCCGTCGCAAAGGTCAGGCCACCCAAAATGCCGGTGTAGGACTTGCCATCGGCCTGCGGCTCATCGTTGGCAACAGTGAGCTTGCCATCTTCCTGGCGCAACAGCGCCTTGAGCTTTTCGGTTGAGGCGGCATCTTCGCCCGTCACCGTAAAGCCGAACATGCCGGCATGGAGATCCTTGCCAATGAGCGTCTTGACGATCTCCAGACCGCCCTGGAGCTCGTAGCTCGTCGAGGTGCGATACCTATTGGTGAAGATGAAGCCTTCCGAGCCGGTCGTGCCGTCGGCGCGGGCCACAAGCTTGCCGCCCTCATCGGTCACGGTAACGGTCAGGGTATAGGTGTGCTGGTCATACTTCCACTCGCCGGGTCCGCTGTTCGGGATCAGCTCGTGAATATCAAACTTATACGTGCCCGGCGCATTAAAGGTGAGCTTCGAGAAATCAACCTTATCGTGCTCGCCGTCTTTAAGGCCCTCCTCCGTTTGCTTCTTCTCGGCATAGCCGTTGCCCGCACTCATCGAAGAGCCGGTGATGAGCCCACCGTCGATGGCAGCCTTGGTAGCGTCATCGGCCGCGGTCATGGTAAAGGTAAACTTGCCCGGGGCATCGGCACCGGCAACCACCTTGGTCACAGACGGGGTGTAGGTTGCCGCCTCGGTGACCGTATAGGTGTTCTTGAATTTGACCGTCGCGACACCAGTGGACGTCGCATCCGACGGGTAGATCCACTGGCCCTCGAGCACGTCGCCATCGTCACCCGGCTTGCTTACCGAAGTCGTGACCTTGAGCGTGCCGTCGCCGTTATCCGCCACGACGGCCTTAACCGTATGGACCGTGCTGTCGTACGTATAGCCCGTCGCCTTGTCGTCAATCTCGCTCACCGTATAGGTAAACGTCTTGCCGGCGTCATTCTGATTGAATTTCAGTCCGCCCTCAGGTATCAAACTCACGGTCTTGGGGTCATTGGCCTCGACGTTTGCAGTCTCAAAGACCTTGCCGTCCGTGGAAAGGCCAACCTTTTTGGCAGATGTTTCGTCGACAGGCTTGACGATATAGCGGAACGTACTCTTGGGCGAGCCAAACACCGTCGCGCCCTCGGGGTACGTCAGCGTCTTCTCGATCTGCAGGCCGCCAGCGGCGCCATAGTCGAGACTTGCCTCATAACGGTTCACGAACGAGACGGTAGGCGTCGTGGCGCCGGCCTCGCTTGCATCGTACTGCTGCACGTAGGTATTCGGATTCTGGTCGAGCTCGGCAATCTTTTCGTCCGTCAACGCGCTCGCATCGCCGGTATCGCCCAGCAGCTCCGTCACACCCGCGCCCTTGAGCACGGTCGTCACGGTGTAGAGCTTGGCGGGGTTGTTTTCGCTCGCAAGAACCTTAACGAGCACGATGGCGTCGCCGGTGTAGCCGGTGTCATAGGTGTAGCCGGCGGCCACAGGCTGGTTCTCGTGGATGCGATAGGCAAACGTATGGCCCAGGTCCTGCTCCGTGAGCTTGCGGGCAAAGAGCTTCTCTTTCCCGTTCGTGCCCACCACGGCACCGGACACACCGGCCTCCGCCGCCTTGTTGGACAGGTTAGTCTCGGCGCCATTGACCAACGTCTGAACGCCGTTGTACCAAAGACCCGTCACGGCAAAGGTAAACTGGCCCGCGGTAGAGGCACGGCCCTCAAGGGTCTTGCTCACCGTCACGCCGCCAAAGGTGCCCGACGCATGGTATGCATTGGTGAAGGCGGCCTTATCGATTATGCCCTTGTCCGCATCGGACGCGCCGGTGTTGGCGTAGGTCACGCTCGACACGTGCAGCTTGCCCGTGTGGTTGCCCCGCTCGTCCAGATCGGTCACCACGACGGTCGCACGTGCGGTGTGCCTGTCCATGGACATGCTCGCCGGGGCACCAAGCGCGACATTCTCGGTGATATTGAAGCTAAAGGTGCCCGCGCGGTTGAATGTCACGGTCGGGGCGGCTTCGGTGCCAAAGGAGAACGAGGCAACGCGTCCCGACTCGGGCGTGCTGGCGACGGCCTGGTTAGTGCCGATGGCAATGGCCCCATCCGTTACCGCCTGCTTTGTGGTCTTGCCCAGGCCAGTTGCGCTGGCATCGTCCGCAGCGGCGGCAAGGTTAAAGGTATAGCTCTCGCCCTGGTTCCAGTCGCGACCGCTCACGGTCTTCTGACCCTGCAGGGTAACGCTCGCGGGCTCCACGCTATATATATTGGTAAAGGAAGGCGTGGCGTTGTTGTCCAGCTGCTTTACCGAGCCGTCTTCTGTGATCTTGTAGTACTCGATCGAAGTCTGGATGCCGGCACCCTTCTTGGCGTTGCGTACTACGGCGTAATAGACCGATCCGTCGTAGGTCATGCCCGCAACGCTGCCGGGATCCTCGGCGAACTTGTACACGTAGGCGCGCCCCGCATCTTTCTTGGCGGTATAAGAGATATCCGGCCATCTCACCGCGCCATCGACGTTGCCAACTTTCATGGTGTTGTCTTCGGCGCCCTGGGGCATGGGGGCCGTCATGCTCTTATCGACCGTATCGGGGTTGAACACCGCATTGACATCCGCATAGCCACCCATGCCCTCGAGCGTAAAGCTAAAGGCGTTCTGGGCAAGCGGGAACGTCCCCGCGTTGTCGACTAGGGTCTTTTTAGCTTGGATGGGGATCTTCGACTCGTGCGCATCGTAGCGGTTGATGAAGGTTGCGACCTTACCGGCGACCTCGACTTCCTTCTCGGTGCCTCCGTCGTCGCGCACCTGCTTCATCGTCACGCTCTTAACGACAAGAGCACCAGCTTGGTTGTCCTCCACCACGACCTTCGCGGTATAGACGGCGGCAGAGTAGCTTATGCCGTCTGCCCTGGCGTCGGGTTCGGGGATACCCTCCTGGATGGTATAGGTGTAGGTGCCCGGCTTGTAATAGGTGATGTCGCCAAACGTTGCCGGCTGGTCATCCTCGGTGAGCTCGACCGTCGACACCTTGCTCTTGGCGCCATTGGGCATGGGGACGACGCCGTCGGCCGTAAGCTGCGCGGTAAAGGTTTCGCCATCGGCCCAATTGCGGCCCTTGAGCAGCTTCTTGGCGCTCAGGCCATTCTGGGCATCGAGCGTTACGGGGCTGGCGCTGTATTTGTTGGTGAACTCGAGCTTGTTGCTGGCAGGAATCTGTCCGTCCTCGAGCGTGGCAATCGTGCCCGTGATGGTGTTGCCGGTTCCGAACTGTTCCTCGCCGCCGACCATGCGGCTAACGAGTCTAAAGCCGGCCGGAAGCACCGACTCGTCGGCAGAGCCGGTCACCGTGTTAACGATGCTCGCCAGCACGTTGCCATTGGACTCCTCGCCCTTGGTGGTGAGCTCGCTCACGCTATAGCTGTCGTCCTTCTTAAGGTCGTATACGCGAATGGTCTCGCCGGCCTTGATGGAATGGGTGCTGCCGTTCTTGAGCGTGAAGGAGTTGCCCACGGCATTGCCGTTCGCATCGAATACGCGTGCCTCGTAGCCCTTTTGGGACTCCGGCAGGGTGAACTTAAATGTAAACGTCAGGTCGTTGTTGCTCGCGTCCTTGGTAGGCGCGGTAAGGCCATTGTCTGCCGTCACGGTCTTGGTCACTTGCAGGCGTGCCACGCGACGATCGGTATACTGCACGGCCGTTGCCGTGGTAAAGAGATGATTGAGCTGAAGTGTGCCCAGATCGGTACGAGCCTTGGAGGCATCATCGATATATGCTGGATCGTCTTCTTGATAAAGAGCCATCCGGTTGATACCCGTATCGGCAGAGATGGTCGCCAGCTGACCGTCGCGCTTGCCACCGTCCTCGACATAGCGTAAGACGGTCTTGGTGCCCTGCGCCGTCTTGTCATAGCGCATGTGCATCAGGTCGTTCGCCAGAGAAGGCGTTACACCCTCGGCGGCGCACTCCTGGCCCCACGTCAGGCTTCCGCTGGCGTCAACGGTCGCACTCTGCAGCTTGCCCTTGATGTGCGTAAGCGTGTTGTCAATCGAGTCGGGAGAGCCAAACTGCGCCAGGGAAGCAATCAGCGAACCCGGGCCGCTCATGCTACGCACGCCGTCGTTCACCTTACCGGCATCCACGTACACGCCCGAATCGTCCACGATGACCTTGGTAATGGTGGAATTAATCTCATAGCCATCCGGGCTCAACGATTCGCGCAGATAGTACGTACCCTTGATAAGGGGCTTATGCCATGTCGAATCGAGCGGGAAGCATGCGGCGCCCTCAATGTCATACGGATAGGTCATGCCGTTTGCCTGCACGGTGTCATACGGCTCGGCACCCGATTTAATGGTATACGTGCTGGGGCTATCGCCGGTAACGTCGTCGGCCTTATACAGCTCAAACGTCGCGCCGTTCACGGGCTTGCCCAGGTCGTCGACCTTTTGCACAAACAGACGGTTCTGAACGTTCGTAAGGTGGATCACCGTAGAGAACTGCCTGTTTATCGTTTGATATTTGACCATGGAGGTATTGTCTTTGGTTGCCCCCGCCAGAGACGATGCCGTGGTGTGATACACCGCCACGGTATATTCCGCCTTCGACTGGTCCGTCATCATGGCGGCGTACTTCTCGATATCGCCGGGCAGCGACCTGACCGTCACCTCGTAGTCACCATTGGTGTTGACGGCAAAGACGCTCGTGTCGGCCGATTTGGCGGCCTGGACGGCACCGGCGATACCGTGTTCGGAACACAGCGTGTAGCCATCGAGCGGATTGCCCGTGACCGCCGTCCATGCGCTTTCGTCCGTGTCACTCTTGCTCTTATCGGTGCGCTTGAGCACGACAGCAAAGGTCGTACCCGAGCTAATGGGTTTGTCCTTATTGTCTTTTGTCTCTTTGCTAAGGGAAATGGTCTCCTTAGCGGCCAGATAGCCGCCGTTCAGCCACATGCGGCTGCCCGTCCATGACTTGTCGTCGGCTGTTGTAACCGTTGTCTGCGGTGCAACCACCGCGCCACCCGTGCCACTTGCCGCGGCCTTGTACTGCAGGTGCAGCTCACCTGGCGTTGCAGTGGTCGATGAGGTCAGGCTCGAGCGGTATCCCTTGGGCAGGCTAACCTCTTTGAGTACAAAGTAGTCGTTTTTATTGGCGTGCTCTTCGTCGAAGGAGAGAACGGAACCGTCCGGCTTCAGAAGCACCAGCTGGCCATTGGCGTCCGTCGTGCCCTGAGCGATGGCCTCATCCTGCGCGTTCCAGTTGGCATCTGACTGATACAGAGCAAACTCGGCACCCTGGACTGCCTCGCCGTTCTGGTCGACCTTCGCGACCTCGGACGACGGCAGGGTGGTGAGGTTGAACTTAAGCGACATGTTCGATGCGCCCGCGCCACGCTCCAGATAGAAGAAGCTCAGCGTGTGCTTGGAGCTGTCGAGGAAGGTGTTGCCGGAGAATCTTCTGTTTGAAGTATCTGCGCCGGCAGCTTGGAACATCGCCTTAATGGTGGTGTCTTGAATTGTCTTTTCGGGATCATTTGCATTGTCGACATGACCGACATGCACGCCACCGGTGGCGAAGTTGATCTTGAGCGTCGCCTTCTCGTGGATGCCACCCAGATCGCCCACGAGTACGCCATCGATGTACACCCAGACGTCATCGTCGCCCGAGAACTCAAAGATCCTATCTTTGTTACCGGTGGTCTTGCCGCTCGCAGGCTGGACAAACTCCGTGGTCACGGACATTCCAAAGTGATGGTTGAGGTTCGTGCTTCCATCAATGATCTGCTTAGGGGAGAGGCTGTTGCCCTTCTCATCAAAAACCTTGTCAGCCGAGTCGAAGGGGAAGAACTGGCCCAGATTTGCATCTGATACGCCGCCCTTATATACGCCCGCCTTATCGTAGACGTTAAAGGAGTTGGTCGTGGGGTTATACACGGCATAGTTACCATAGTTACCGTCAGAGCCGTACGAGTCGTAGACGTAATAGCCATCTTTGAGCTGGAAAAGGCCTTGCACGTTGTTGTAAACGGCCTTGCCATTCTGCTTGCCGTTGGCCTGACTGTCGTTGTTAAAGAGATAGGCCAGCGACTCATCGGTGCAATCGCCTTTCGTGCCGTATGAAGCATAGGTGCCAGCCTTGATCTCGGGATAGCCATTCACCAGCGTGTTCTTCACAAATGGAAGACGTCCAAAGCCGTCAATGCCGCTTCTTCCCGTCCATTTATTAATGCCCGATCCGGCACCGCCATTGAACTTGAGCTGGTGACCTTTGTTGATGCCGGTGTTGTCATTGCCATTTTTGTTGTTTATGTTGACGGACTTATCATTGTCGCCGTTCACGACCCAATAGTCGAACAAATTGACCGTAGTGCCGGTGGGATTCACCGTCTGCACGGTGTGGTTGCTAAAGGGAACCGCTTGATCGGCCGACGCACTCGTCGCGCCAAACAAGAGCGCACACGCCGCCAGCGGGACGGCCAAAACCCTAAGGACACGCTTTGCGGTATTGGTTTTCTTGCCAAAAGGCTTTAGCATTTCTCGAGCTCTCGCACACACGCGATTCATGAAGGCCCTCCCCAATCCATGAGGACGGCAAGCAGCGGCTCATTATATATGTGTCGTCGTCCCCATCGATGCAAATATACGCCCCCCCCCGCGCAGAAACGCAAGGCAGGACATCGCTATATGCTTAAAATTGTAGCAATTTGGGTGACCCGAAATTTCGCCTCGGGTTGCCACTCAGGCTCAAAATCGAACCACTCGCGCCATCGACATACCCCAGTAGGACAAATCGACCGGCAATCTTTATCCCCCACAACCCACAAAGTAGCTAGTTTGGGACGGGGCTATTTTGACTACTCGGCCAAACCGGACTCCCGGGGAAATAAGTTCTAGAGGCGAGCGAGGTCGTAGGATTGGGCGGCTGCTTCGCCGGCACAGATGAGGTTGGTTGTGGCTTCTTGCACACCGAGCGCCTGTTCCAGGCTCATGGGTTTGCGACAAATCGGCAAAACCAAGTCAATACCCTGCTCATACACCGTGTCCAGGTTGACGGCGCGACCGCCCACGACGGCGACCACCGGCTTGCCATATCGCTTCGCACGACGAGCCACACCCACCGGCGCCTTACCGGCGGCGGACTGCTCGTCCATATTGCCCTCGCCCGTTATGACTAGGTCGACATCGCATACGCGCTCGTCAAACCCAATCAGATCGAGCACCGTCTCCACGCCCGAGCGTAGCTCCGCGCCGAGCGCCAGCAACGCCGCGCCCAAGCCACCGGCAGCGCCCGCGCCGGGCACGCCGAGCACCGAGCCAAATGTCCGTGCGTTCTCGGGTGTGCGCAACAACCCCTGGGCTCGCGCCTCGAAAATTGCCGCATCGAGCAGGCGACCGTAGCCGACCATCCAGCCGTCGTATCTGCACAGCACCTCGACATCATCCGCCGGCAGGCCCTTCTGCCCGCCAAACACCGCCAGTGCGCCTCGACGCCCCACGAGCGGATTCTCGACATCGGAAAGCACAACGATACGAGCATCATCCAAAGCCTGCAGAGCTGGCGCCAAATCAACGCTCGCCACCTGCTCAAGGCCGGCAAGACCGGGGGCGACATCGCATCCCTGATCATCGACCACACGCGCGCCCAGCGCCTGCAGCATGCCGGCGCCACCGTCGTTGGTGGCACTGCCGCCCAGACCAATATAGATAGTCTTTGCCCCGGCGCGAACCGCACGGAGCATCAGCTCGCCCACGCCATAGGTCGAAGCCGCGAGCGCCGCCGATTCCGTGCAGGGTGAATACCCAATACCCGCCGCCTCGGCCATCTCAATTACAGCCGAGTCGCGCTCGCCGTCCACCAGCATCCGGGCAGACACGCGGTCGCCCAAGGGACCTGCCACCTCGCAGGTCACAATCTCACCGCCGCACGCGGCAACGGCATCGAGCGTTCCCTCGCCACCATCTGCCAGCGGCAATGTGCACACCTCGGCATCGGGCCACACACGGCGCACACCTTCGGCAACCGCCGCCTCCGCCTGCGCACTCGAAACGCTGCCCTTAAAGGAGTCGATCGCCAGCAGCACACGGCGGGGCCGGCGGCACGCAGGACCAAAGTCAACCGCCGTGTCAGCATCCTCACCGGCACCTGCAAGCGCTGCGGCGTGAGCGACGTGTGCTTCAAGATCGGCCCCACAACCGCAATCAGCGCCGCCCGCTCCGCGCAGACCGCCAAAATAGTTACTCAGCAGCTCGCGGCATTCATCCGCCAGGACCCCAGCCGTCACGTTAAACCGATGATTCAGGCGCGAGTCGGCATTCAAATCGTATAGGGATCCCAACGCGCCCGCCTTGGCGTCGCTCGCGCCATACACGCAGCGCCCCACGCGCGCGTTAACCATAAGGCCTGCGCACATGCAGCAGGGTTCCAACGTCACATAGACCGTACAGTCGGAAAGGCGCCAGCGACCGAGCGACCGAGCGGCAGCGCACAGGGCCGCGAACTCTGCATGAGCCGAAGGATCCTGATCGAGCTCGCGCCGATTGTGCGCCCTCGCGACGATCTCGCCGTCGCGCACCACTACGGCTCCGATGGGCACCTCGCCCACCGCCGCGGCGGCTCGCGCCTCCGCCAGCGCCTCGCGCATGAACTTCTCGTCGATTTCGGTGATCGTCATCGTTCGCCTTCCCTGTTGCAAATTCAAAACGATGCTATCATTACGACTCACGGAGAGATGGCAGAGCGGTTGAATGCGGCGGTCTTGAAAACCGTTGAGCGCGAGAGCGTTCCGGGGGTTCGAATCCCCCTCTCTCCGCCACTTTAGTGATGCACCGGTGTCATGGTTCGCTCGAACAGTGCATCGACCACGTCGGCCATCTCAGGTCGACGTTCAAGATCGTGGCCCGATTCCCACCATATCGTGAAAAGTCGAATAATACCGCCGGCGACAAACTCAGACGTCGTCTCAAGTGACACGGGGGCCAGGGCATCCTCGGCAAGCACGTTCATCACGCGCTCGCGGATGGAGCGGGCAATGCGGTCGCAAATAACGTTGGTCAACATGCCCGACATGCTGCTTGCCAAAATGTTATCCATGAGCTGCTCGTGCGCCAGAATCAAATCCATGGCATCGTCCAAAATCGCGTGCCGAAGCGCGCGCACGTCCTCGGCAGATACCGCGCCGGCCTCATCGGGCTGTTTTTGCGGCAAGCCCGACATGAGCTCATCGATATAAAAGGCAAAGTAATCGTTCTTGTCGCGAAAGTGCTTGTAGAACGTCGTGCGGCGAATCATGGCGCGGTCGCACAGCATGGCAACCGTCAGGTCCTCAAA
>JAXKFZ010000020.1:0-12705 GCA_036550635.1 Collinsella sp.
GTCTTTGCCAAGAATCTCGAGGGCCTGCTCTCGGCACGCCCCGTGCGCGGCGCCCGCGTGCTCGCGCTCGATCCGGGCTACCGCACCGGCTGCAAGGTCGCCGTCATGGACGAGACCGGCAAGCTGCTCGACCACGGCGTGGTCTATCCCACCAAGCCGCGCCACGACGTCGCCGGCACCAAGCGCGAGCTCGCCCGCCTCGTCAAAAAGGACAGCGTCAACACCATCGTCATCGGCAACGGCACCGCCAGCCGCGAGACCGAGGAAGTCGTCTCGGAGTTCATTGCCGAGCAGGCGCCCAGCCTTCGCTACACCATCGTTAACGAAGCCGGCGCGTCGGTGTACTCCGCCTCCGAGCTCGCCAGCCAGGAGTATCCCGATCTGGACGTCACCGTGCGTGGCGCCATGAGCCTGGGCCGCCGCCTGCAGGACCCGCTGGCAGAGCTCGTCAAGATTCCGCCCCAGTCCATCGGCGTGGGCCAGTACCAGCACGACCTTGACCAGGCCGAGCTCTCACGCACCCTGGGCCACGTGGTGGAGGACGTCGTCAACCGCGTGGGCGTCGACGTAAACACCGCGAGCGCAAGTTTGCTGGGATACGTATCGGGCATTACGCCGAGCGTGGCCAAAAACATCGTGGCCTACCGCGAGGAAAACGGCGCCTTTACCGATCGCCGCCAGCTCAAGAAGGTCCCCAAGCTGGGACCCAAGGCATACCTCAACGCCGCGGGTTTCCTGCGCATTAGCGGCGGTAAGAACCCGCTCGACGCGACGAGCGTCCACCCCGAAAGCTACGAGGTGGCCACGGCCGTCCTAGAACGCGCCGGCGTTAAAACAAGCGAGCTCAGCCGCGGCGGCGTGCCCGACATCGAGCGCCGCCTGGGCAGCATCTCGGCGCTGGCAAGCGACCTGAACTGCGGCACCCTCACGCTCATCGACATCGTCAACGAGCTCAAGAAGCCCGGCCGCGACCCGCGCGACGACGCACCCGAGGTGGTCTTTAGCCGCTCGGCGCTTTCCATCGACGACCTGGAACCCGGCATGGAGCTCAAGGGCACGGTGCGCAACGTCGTCGACTTTGGCGCCTTCGTCGACGTGGGCGTGCACCAGGACGGCCTCGTGCACATCTCCAAACTGGCCAACCGCTTTGTCAAGCACCCCAGCGACGTGGTGCGCGTCGGTGACACGGTCAAGGTGTGGGTCGAAAAGGTCGATCGCGACCGCAAGAAGATCTCGCTCACCATGGTGCAGGGCAAGTAAACCGCCAAAGCAAAGGTACCCCCTGTAGCGATGTGCAAAATCGCGAGTATTCTGCAAATTCCACCGTTCCGGGTGCCCCTCAGAGACGAAAAAGCAAAAAACAGCCCCCGTTTTAGCGTCGTCAGAGCCAAAACGGGGGCCGTTCCATGCTTCGGTTAACTGATAAAGACCTTTACGTTGCTGAATACTCTCGATTTTGCACGGCGCAGGCGGGGGTACCTTTGCCCACGGCAGGATATGGAAACCGAGCGCCGCGATGTCCTTGGCAAAGCCGCGGACGGTGTCGAGCGAGACCTCGTACGGGTCGCGGCCGATGTTCTTGCGCTTGGCCAGGATGCTGTTGGGCACCGTGATGATCTGGCAGCCGCAGGCCTCGGCCTGGTAAATATTGATGAGCTCGCGTGTGGACGCCCACAGGACCTCGCAGTTGGGCTTGGCGGCGGCCTTCTTAACCGACTCCGTCATAAACGGAATGGGATCGACACCGGTGTCGGCGATGCGGCCGGCAAAGAGCGAAATGATGGACGGCGTCTCGACGTCAACGGCCTCGACCATCTCGTCGACCTGCTCGGGCGTAAAGATGGTGGTGACGTTGACCTTGATGCCATCGGCCGAAAGCTTGCGGACCAGCTCGGCGGTGGACTCGCCCTTGGTGGTCACGCACGGAATCTTGACGTAGACGTTGTCGGCCCAGGTAGCGATCTCGCGAGCCTCGACCTCCATGGTCTCGACGTCGTCAGCAAAGACCTCAAACGAGACGGACACATCGGTGATGTGGGCCAGGACCTCCTTGGCAAACGCGCGGTAATCCGTCACGCCGCCCTTCTTCATAAGGGACGGGTTGGTCGTGAAACCCTGAACGTTGCCGTTCTCGTACATGTCGAGCATGCCCTCGAGATTTGCACCGTCAGCGAACACCTTGATTGCCATCTGCCTGATTCCTTTCGTTTGCATAAGGCCGGTAAACTGCTAAACACTTTACCTATGTTTATCAAGGCATGAACTGCGGGTTTTTATCTTCACGGCGAACGGTTTTACGGTTTTACCATTTTTATATCGACACCCCAGCAGCAAAACGTTTTTGCCATTCATTGCGTTTGATTCCGCTCACGGCGCAGAGACGATGCTTCGTCAATACGTTTTCACAACCACTTCAAAACAAAAAGCGGTGACGCCTCATTTGAGACGTCACCGCTTCCGTGTAGGAGCCGGTTATCGGAGCTCCGCCCGATTAGGGCTTAAAGTGTGCCTGGATTACTCTTCCTCAACGTGGTTGATCACAGCGCCCTTGGTGTGGATGAAGTTGGGAACAAAGGCGACGATCAGAAGGACAGCGAGAATCGCGTAGACACCGGTGGTACCGAAGGCCTCGGCAGCGCGGCCGAGCGTAATACCAATAACGGAGAAGTCGAAGTCGCCGAACGTAGTGTTCTTGAAGCCGAAGACGTCAAGAACAGGCAGGAGCAGAGCAGGGGCAAAGGTGATGAGCAGGCCGTTGACGAAAGCGCCAAGAGCTGCACCCTTGCGGCCACCGGTAGCATTGCCGTAGATGCCGGCGGTAGCACCGCAGAAGAAGTGAGGAACCATGCCCGGGATGATGAAGATACCGAGGGTAGCGCCCACGATGAACATACCGACCACGCCACCGATAAAGGAAGCGACAAAGCCGAGAATGACGGCGGTGGGAGCGTAGGGGAAGAAGACAGCGCAGTCGACGGCGGGGATGGCACCGGGGATCAGCTTGTTGGAGATGCCCTGGAAGGCCGGGACCAGGTCGGCGAGAATCATGCGGACGCCGTTGTAGACGATGGTGACGCCGACGGCGAAGGACAGAGCACAGGTCAGGGCGTAAACAATCACGTTGTCGCCGCCAGCAGTCTCAGTAACAACCGCAGGATCTGCGATGTAAGCGGCAAAAGCAGTCACCAGGTAGAAGAAGGCCATGGTAAGAGCCGTGGAGATGGTGGTGTCGCGCAGGAAGGCATACTTCTCGGGAACCTCGATCTTCTCGGTGCTGTTCTCCTCGGCGTCCTTAGCAAACAGCGTACCGACTGCAGCGGAGATATAGTAGGCAAGCGAGCCGAAGTGACCCATGGCGATCTCGTCGCCATCGGTAACCTTCTCGGTGAAACGCTGGCCGACGGCGGGAAGCATGGCGCTCACGAGGCCCAGGAACATACCGCCCACAATGATAAGCTGGACATCCTCGAAGCCAGATGCCTGCAGGACAGCAGACAGCAGGCAAGCCATGAACATGCTGTGATGGCCCGTCAGGAAGATGTACTTAAACTTGGTAAAGCGAGCAATGATAATGTTCACGACGTAGCCGAGAATCAGGATCATCATGGTCTGAACGCCGAGGACGCTCTGGGCCATCGAAACGACGACCTCGTTGTTGGGCACGACGCCGGTGATGTGGAAACCGGTCTCGATGAAGGTACCCAGCGGAGCAAGGTTCTCCTGAACAACAGCGGCGCCGGCAGACAGCATGATGTAGCCAAGGATCGGCTTCAGGGTGCCCGTCATCACCTTGTGGGCGGGACGCTTAAGCGCGACAAGGCCGACAAAAGCGAACAGGCCCATAATCCATGCTGGCTTGGTCAGAATCGATTGGATAAACTCAAGTATGGGAAGGATGACTTGCATCTGGGCTTCCTTTCTTTTTAACGTGGGCGCGTTTCCCTCTTCCACAGGGAACCGCCCTTTTTTGTGCCGCTTTAGGCGTTAGCGGCGGCCGCCTTGATTGCCTCGAGGGCGTCTTCGCGGATCTTCTTCTTGTTCACATAGCTGCGAACGATCACGACGTTACCGTGAAGCTCGGGAGCGAGCTCCTTAACGGTGATGAACAGATCCGGATTTGCGGAAGAAGCACCGTTCAGGTCCATAGACTCAACGTCGGCCTTGATGCCCTCCTCCTCGCAAAGCTCCTCGACTTTGCCAGCGAGCATCAGGCTGGACCCGATGCCGTTTCCGCATACGGTGATGATATGCATGGCAACCTTCCTCTCCTACACGTGACGGTTTTCCCGTCTATCCAAAAGCGGCGACGCATCGCCGTGCCATTAAGGCCTAAAAGAATGAACGCATGGTCTCCAGAACTTGCTCGGGCGTATCGCACGCGCTGAGCTTGGCAACGCAGTCCTCATCCTCGAACATCTGCGAAAGCTCCGCCAAGCAGCCAAGATGGGCCTTGGGGTCGGGCGCGCAGATGCCCACGAGCACGTGAACCGGATCGAAATCCTCATGTCCAAACGCAACCGCAGGATCAAGCGTGACGATGCAGATTCCCGCTTCGCTCACGTTGCCATCGGCCTGGGCATGGGGCATGGCGATGCCCTCTTCAAGAACCATATAGGGACCGAATTTGTGAACCGATGAAATCATGGCGTCGACATAGCTCTGGTCGCATTTGCCGGCGTCTACGAGCAATTTGCCGCACGCCTTGATCGCTTCCTCCCAATCGGAGGCCTCGACATGGCAGGCAACAAGCTCGGGCTTAAGAAGATCGGTCAGCATGCTCGCCCCCTACTCCTCGGGCAGGATATGAAAACCAAGCGCCTGAATGTCGCGGGCAAAGCCCTTGACCGTATCAAGCGAGTACTCAAGCAAATCTTTCCCGAAATTCTTGCGCTTGGCAAGAAGGGCATTGGGGACCGTAATGATCTGGCAGCCAACAGACTCTGCCTGGAAGATGTTGAGCACCTCACGCGTGGATGCCCAGAGAACCTCGGCGGCGGGCTTGACGGCAGCCTTCTTTACGGACTCCGCCATGAGGGGCAGCGGATCGACACCGGTATCGGCGATTCGGCCGGCAAAGATAGACAGAATAGAGGGGGTCTCGGCAGAGACGGCATCGACGAACTCGTCGACCTGCTCGGGCGTGAAGATGGTGGTGACATTCACCTTGATGCCATCGGCGGAAAGGCGCTTGACCAGCGCGGCGGTGGACTCGCCCTTGGTGTTGAGCGCCGGAATCTTAACGTAGACGTTGTCCGCCCAGGTTGCGATCTCGCGAGCCTCGGCCTCCATACCAGCCTCGTCGTCGGCGAACACCTCAAAAGAGACCGACACATCGGTGATGTGCTCAAGAACCGTCTTGGCAAAAGCACGGTAGTCAGTCACGCCACCGGCCTTCATAAGGGAAGGATTGGTCGTGAAGCCCTGAACGTTGCCATTGTCGTGCATGTCAAGCATGCCCTCGAGGTTAGCGCCGTCGGCAAACACCTTGATCGCCATGTTGGTCCTTTCTCATCTAGCATTATTGCTATCGAAAGCCTTTTTCTTTGTTTCAAAAGCTTTTCGGCTTTCTTTTATAAACTACTTCAAAAGATATCGAAAGCTCAATTGCCAACTTTCCGTGAACGGTCGATTATCGGGCGTGAACGTATCTCACTTTTTTTTCGAACACCTTTCAGGCAAGACTCTTTACTGGCTGTTGCAGGCATTCTGCACGTCAGGCCAACTACTAATTACAAATAAAAGCAAGGCGTGTCATTCATCTCGTTCGCTCGATTTCGCCTTGTTCTTTTCATATCGATACGTTATATTTCGATTACGAAAGGCATTTCTTTTGCCTTTCGTTCAAAAGGAGCGACTTATGGCATCAACTTCAGACCTTTCCCCGGCCGAACGTCAGCGATTTATCATGAACTGGCTGGCCGAAAAGCCAAATATCTCGGTATCCGACATCGTTCGCCGCTTTTCGGTTTCGGAAGTTACCGCGCGACACGACCTCGTCTCGCTGGAATCGGAAGGCAAATTGCGTCGCGTACGTGGCGGAGCGGTATCGCTTTCTCGTTCCAATGCCATTTCGTATCCCGAAGAGCGCATCAATGTCCAAGTCGAGGCCAAGGAGGCAATCGCCGCGACCGCAGCAACTCTTGTTGACGATGGCGACGTTCTGGTGATCGACATCGGCACCACGGCCTTTTACTTCACTAAGGCCCTCATGGACAAACGCGATATCACCATCATCACCGGCGATCTTGCTATCGCAAACTATGCCAGCTTTAATCTGCCCAATGCTTCGGTAGTGCTGTTAGGCGGCTCCGTGCGAAAGGGTCACCTTTATCTCGCGGGCGCGCTAACGCTCGACTGCATGAGCAAGCTTCATGCCGACAAGGCATTTGTCAGCGCGGACGGATTCCATCCCGACCACGGCTTTACCGTCGAGCATGACTTCTCGGCCATGATCAAGAGCATGTATCTGACCAACTCAAACCAGGGCTATATGATGGTTGACCAGGGAAAGTTCAACAAGACCAGTTTTTATCAGTCCGCGCAGATCGATGACCTCGATGGCATCATCGTTGATGGAGACAATGAGGGCATCATGACGGCGGCCATCGAAAGCAGCCGCAGTCATCCCAAGCTCTATTTTGCAAAATAACTCAAATGGCCGGTTCGCCCACATCGAGGGCGAACCGGCCATTTATTAAATCAAGCCGAAGTGGCGCATCGCCGTAACCGTGCCGTCGTGTGCGACATCGTCGGTCACGTAGTCGGCGACCGCCTTGACCTCGGGCATGGCGTTGCCCATGGCGACGGCTGTCTCGACGGCAGCGAGCATGCCCAGGTCGTTGCCCGAATCACCAAAGCCAAAGGTGCGCGCATTTCCCTCGCGGCCCAGATACGCCAGTGCTCGCGCCACGCCCACGCCTTTGTCAATGCCCTTGGGGCTCAGCTCGCGATTCTGACCACCGGTATTGCACAGCTCAAACTCGCGATTGATAAAGCCGTCATCGTTGGCTACGCGAGCCAAACTGGGCGCAGTGAGGCCTACCTTGCCCACGCGCAGACTGCCGTCGACGCGCATCTCCTCGGTGCTGTGCGCCACAGAAGTGCCGATCAGAGACGACTGCTCAACACCCGCGGGTTCCAGGGCAAAAGTAGCCACGTTGGTCTCGAAAAAGGCCTCAATCCCTGCCGCGGCCATACGGCGTGCAAGCTCCTCGATAACGTCCTCGCCAAAGCAGTCCTCGTGTACCACGCGTCCCTCGACCTCGAGCGTGGCTCCCGCCATGGCAACGATGCCCGCGGGGTCGAGCGCACGCAAGCTGTCCGCGATGAGCCACAGGGGACGACCCGTGCAGATAAATGCCTGGTGTCCCGCGTCGCGCAGACGATGAAACGCCTCGACGACCGTCTGCGAGGGGTGAACCGCCGAAAAGTCCTTGTCGGTCATGTTGTCGGGATCGAACGACGTCAGCGTGCCGTCCACGTCAAAAAAGAGCACGGCGGAATCGGGGCACGCATCAATCATATGGGTTCCTTTCGAGGATAAGGGCAAACGAAGCATCCATCATATAATGGAGCGACGCAACCAGAGAGGTCACCCATGGAATTTTACGCAAGCTGCCCCGAGGGCTTTGAGTCCGCACTCGCCGACGAGCTTAAACGCCTCGGGCTTTCGCATGTCCGCCGGCTGAAGGGCCGCGCCACATTTGAGGGCGAGCTCGAAGAAGGCTACCGCGCCTGTCTGTGGTCGCGCCTGGCGAGCCGTGTGTTCGTGGTACTCGGGCGCTTTGAGGCGCAGGATGCCGATGAACTGTACGACAGTGTTTACGACATCGCTTGGGAGACCATCATCCGCCCCGGCGCCACCATCGCCATTACCGCCCGCGGCGTGACCGAGCAGCTGCGCAACACGCGCTTCTCGGCCCTGCGTGCCAAGGACGCGCTGTGCGACCGCCTGGCCGAGACCACGGGCCGTCGCGCCGATGTCGACGCCGCCGATCCCGACGTTCACCTGCTGCTTTCGCTGCGCCAGCGCCGCGCGAGTATCAGCCTGGACCTTTCGGGCGACCCGCTGTTCAAACGCCTGCCGCCCGCAGCGACCCGCGCCGGCGAGGGTACGCACGTGCTGCGCCCCGACTACGCCGCCCTAGTGCTGGCGCAGGTCGGATGGACCGCACTGTGCGAGCGCGAGCTAACGGCCGATGATTACGAGAACGAAGCCCTTCCTACGCTGATCGACGCCTCGTGCGCCGGCGGCGGCCTGCTGCTGGAAGCCGTGAATATCCTAACCGACCGCGCCCCGGGGGCCGCCCGCGAGCGCTGGGGCTTTGAGGGCTGGCAGCCGCACGACGCCGCCCTGTGGGAGCAGCTGCTTGCCGAGGCACGCGAGCGCGAGGCGGCAGCACGCGAGCGGCAGGCACGCATCGTGGCCGTGGATGTTGACCCCGCCGCCCGCAAGACCGCTGAGCGCATGGTCAAGTGCGCCGGCTACAAGCGCTTTGTCGATTTTTGCGCCGCCAAGTCCGCCACCGTGCTGGACCATGCGGGCGCCGTCGCCGGTGCCGCCGTGGTCGCGGATACGACCGAGACACCGCTTTCGCTCATGCATGACGCCATGACGCTCATCGGTGAGCTGCGCCGCGCGCCCGAGCTTGCCGCGGCGCCGGTCGCCGCGCTCACCCGCGACGGATTGCTGGCCCGCGCGCTCCACGCCGAGCCCGAGCGCTCGATCGCCGTCATGCCCAACAACGAAGAGGCGACCGTCGAAGTCTGGCCTTCGCTCGACAACGCCGCCGGCACCCCTATGCCCGAGCCTGCCGCCATGCTCGACCTGGGCGACGGCAAGCCGCTGCCCGTGCTCATCCCCGAGTCGGAGCAGTTCGCCAACCGCCTGCGCAAGAATGCCCGTCTGCGTCGCAAGTGGGCCAAGCGCGAGGGCGTTACCTGCTACCGCGTCTACGATGCCGACCTGCCCGATTACTCCGCCGCCATCGATCTGTACGAGGGCTGCCCGCAGACGCCGGGCCGCTGGCTCGTCATCGCCGAATACGCCGCGCCCAAGACTATCGACCCCGCGCTTGCCCAGGCCCGCATGCTCGACATCTTGGCCATCGCGCCCCGCATCTTGGATGTTCCGGCCGAGCACGTGCACGCCAAGGCCCGCATGCGTTCGCGCGGCGGCTCGCAGTACGGCAAGCAGGGCGCCGGCAAGGGCGGATCGGGCGAGCGTGCCAACATCGCACGCCGCCGCCTGCCGCTCATCGAAGAGGGCGGGCTCACCTTTGCCGTCAACTTTGACGACTACCTGGATGTGGGTATCTTCCTGGATCACCGCGTCACCCGCAACCTGGTCCGCGAGCACGCCAAGCAGGCGCGCCGTTTTCTCAACCTGTTTGCCTACACCGGCACCGCCACCTGCTATGCGGCCGACGGCGGCGTTGAGGAGACGGTGACGGTCGACCTTTCCAACACCTATCTGGACTGGGCCGAACGCAACATGCGCCAGAACGGCTTTGTGGGCCCGCAGCATCATTTTGTGCGTGACGATGTGCTCGCCTGGATTCGCGACCAGCGCCAGACGCGCAACCGCTGGGACCTGATCTTTGTCGACCCGCCCACGTTTTCCAACTCGTCCAAGATGGGCCGTCGCACCTGGGATGTCCAGCGCGACCATGTTGAGCTGCTGGCCGGCGTGTCGCGCCTGCTCGCACAGGGCGGCCATGCCATCTTTAGTTGCAACCTGCGCGGTTTCCGCCCCGAGACGCGCAAGCTCGCGCGCGCGGGCGTCGTGCTGGAGGACATCACCGCACAGACCATCCCCGAGGACTTCGCGCGCAACCAAAAGGTGCATCACTGCTATATCGTGCGTCGCCTGCCCATCGAGGACGCCATGGCCGAGGTAGGCTTTAGCGCCGAGGAGATTGCCGAGCGCGTCGAAGAGCTGCGCAACCCCGAGGCTCGCAAGCCCCAAAGCGCATTGAGGCCCACGCCCACGGGGAGCGGCAAGCCGAGTGACGCCGCTAAGCCAAAAAAGAAAAAGTTCTACGCCAGCAAACCTAAGAACAGGTAGGCTTCCATGACTCCTTGGGGAGGAAAGGCGGGCATGCTCTTCCCTCCCCAAGGGCTACCGAAAGCGCGACAAGGGAATCGTCCCCTTGCCGCGCTTTTCTTTTACTGTGTTTCTAGTCGTGCGTGACCAGACGATAGCCGATTCCCACGTGCGTCTGGATATAGCGCGGATGCGCGGGGTCGGACTCGATCTTTTTGCGCAGCGTCCCCATAAAGACACGCAGGCTCGCCAGGTCGCTCTTGGTCGCCGTTCCCCAAATCTCGTGCAGGATAAACTGGTGCGTGAGCACCTTGTCGGCATTATGGGCCAGCAGGCACAGCAGCTTGTACTCAATGGGTGTCAGGTGCAGCTCCTCGCCCGCCATCGTGGCGATGCCGGCATCAAAATCGATATGCAGCTCGCCGGTATCAAACGAGCCCTCGGAGGCCACACCACCGGTCTGCGCATACGAAAGGCGCCGAAGCGTGGTGCGGATGCGCGCGAGCAGCTCCTCAACCGAAAACGGCTTGGTCAGGTAATCGTCGGCGCCGGCATCGAGCGCGCGAATCTTATCCGCATCCTCGCTGCGTGCCGAGACCACGATGATCGGCATGCCCGACCACGCGCGCACCGACTCCACCACCTTGACGCCGTCCATATCGGGCAGGCCCAGGTCGAGCAGCACAATACTCGGTGACTGCGACGAGGCGGCGGCGATGGCGGCATGAGCGGTCTCCACAGCCATATGGCGCAGGCCGTGCGCCTCGAGCGCGGCAACGATAAGGTTGCGAACGGCGGGGTCGTCCTCAACGACCAAGATGAGCGGTTTCACGGCAGAGTTCGGCACAGCGCTACTCCTTATCAAACGAAACATCGGCGGCGGGAAGCTCGATGGTAAAGACCGAGCCGTGCGGGTCCGCCGCGGCAACCTCTATGCTACCGCCATGCGCCAGCATAATGGAGCGGCAGAGCGAAAGCCCCAGGCCCACGCTGCGATGACTATCAGCCAAACCGTGGTTGGCGGTATAGAACGACTCAAAGATGCGCGCCTGGTCCTCGGGGTCAATGCCCGGCCCGTCATCGGCAACGGCGCACGTCACGCTGCCGTCGGCAACCGCAATCGAGACCACGATGTGCGAGCCCGCCGGCGTATAGGTGACGGCATTGTTGACCAGATTCACCACCACCTGCACCATCAGGCGCGCATCGACATTGACGAGCGCCGGCTCATCGCACGCCACCACCTTAAGGTCGTGCTCGCGCACGGCCGGGTTTACATGGCGCAGCGCCTCCTCGACGATATCGTCCATGAGCTCGAGCGTGGTCGACAGATGCATGCCGCCGCCCTCGAGCTTGGTGATGGCGAGCAGGTTCTCGACGGTGGCGTTGAGCCACAGCGCATCCGAGCGAATGGATTTGAGCATGTTGCGGCGCGTCTGGCTGTCGAGTACGGCCGTTCCGGTCGAACCCTGATCGAGCAGCACGTCGGCATTGCCCGAGATGCTCGTAAGCGGTGTACGCAAGTCGTGCGAGATAGAGCGCAGCAGGTTGGCGCGCAGTTGCTCGTTTTTGGCGAGCACCGCCGCCTCCTCGCGCGACTCCATGGCGCGGGCGCGGTCGAGCGCCAGCTCACCCTCGCTCACGATGGCATCGGCCAGCATCCGCTCTTCGGGCGTCAGCGCGTTGGGGTCGGCGGCAAGGGCGAGCACGCCCACCACCGAGGAAGGCTCACTCGGGCGCACCATGGCGTCACCCGAGCGCACGGTGAGGTAGATGCCATAAAAGGCCGAGGCGCCATACGTAGCATCGAGCGGCGTTCCCACATAGGCGGACGCCGAGAGCAGCGGCGGCATCTGGGGCGCCAGCTGATGCACCGGCGCGGCATCGCCCACGGCCGTGTACGCCACGTGCGGCAGCAGATCATCGCCATCGGCATCGGCGCTGTACCACACGACCGGGCAGCCCGAAAGCCGCGCCAGCTGTGTGGCCGTGGCGTGCACAATCTGCTGCTGATCGGCACAGCGTTGCAGCATACGATTGGTCTCGAGCACCATCTGGGTACGGCGATCGCTCGCGGCAGCCTGGGCCAGTGCGCGGCGCAACGCCAACGAGATAGAGCTCGACACGAGCGAGACCACAAACATGATGACGAACATGCCGGGATAGACGCGGTCGATAAACGACAGCGAGTAGCGCGGGTCGACAAACAAGAAGTTATAGAGCGCAACGGCGGCAGCAGAAGTCAGCAGGCAGTACAGGCGGCTCCAGGTAAAGAAGGCGCACAGCTGCACGGCAAACACATAGACGATCATGATGCTCGGCGCGAGCCCCGGATGGTCGAGCAGCACGCCCACGACTGTCGCGCCCGCCAGCAGCGCCAGCGACACGCAAATATCGTACACGGGCCCACGGCGCGTCAGCGTTGTGCGCCGCCACCAAAAGCTATCGGCAATATCGCCGTCCGTACGGACGTCCATCAGCGTCCCGCCCCTCTCTCAAAAACAAAAACCACCACAAAGGGGACAGGCACCTTTGTGGTGGTTTCCCTTGTGGTGGTTCCAAGTGTATAGCCTTTGCAACCGGCGGTCGCTAGACAAACAGCACGTGCGCGAGCAGGGCACACACGCACACCGCTCCAAATACCAGTGCCACGATCGAGA
>JAXKFZ010000154.1:0-1898 GCA_036550635.1 Collinsella sp.
GCCAAGCTCGACACCCTGGGTAACGGACTTGCCGTAGGACGCGTTGGCGCCGGTCAGCGGGCCGATGGTGCCGATCTTAAACGAAGCGTCGCCCGAAGCGGAACCGCTGTCGCCGCCGTTGGAGGAGCAGCCAGCTAGAATAGACATCGCCCCCAGACCTGCTGCGCTCGCGATAACGCTCCTGCGATTCATAACAGGGTTCAATGACTTACCGGTGAGGCTCGACATGCGGCTCTCCTCTCAAATCTCGTCGGGTTTCGGTTACCCAACAGGCCATCCTTCGCCGTGTTCGGCGTTCGCAAAATAGTAGACGCTTTAGTTGAGAAAAGTGGCGATTATTTCAACTTTTCTTTTGTTTTGTCCGTTTATCCATAATTATGCGTATTTCTATTGGTTTATGCAGTTTAGCCACTTTATTGTGTGAAAGTAATGTTTCCATTCTGTTACAAGCGTCCCTGCCCTGATTAAAACAGCCTCACCGGTAGCGCTTTATGCGCACTTAGGCGGCGATGTACTTGCCGTCCTGGATCACATAGGCTGTAGCGGGCTTCTCGACTTGGCCCTCGTCGTTCCACGTGAGCTCGCCCGTCAGGCCCTCGATCTTGATCTTGCGCATGGCCTTGGCAAGATCGCCGGCAATGTCGGCGCCGTCGGCCGTGATGTCGATGTCTGCCTTATCGATAGCCTCGACAATCGCATGGACGCAGTCATAGGCATCGGCGGCAAACTGGTTGGGCGTCTCGTCGTAGGCGTCCTTATATGCCTTGACGAAGTCGGCGTTCTTCTCATCGTCGGCAGAGAACGGGGTCATGAGCAGCACGCCCTCGGCAAGAGAGGTGTCGAAGCCCTCAACGGAGAGCAGGCCGTCCATGCCGTCGGTGCCCATGAGGGTCATGTCGTAGCCCATGTCCTTGGCGTTCTTGAGCAAAACGGACGCCGGCGTGTAATAGATCGGGGCAAAGATAAGCGTGGCGCCGGCCTCCTTGGCCTTGGTGAGCTGGTTGGTAAAGCTCGTGGAGGAGTCGTCCTTAAAGGTCTCGGTATCGACGATATCAAGTTTGGACTCCTTGGCCTGCTCGGCAAAAGCGTCGGCAACGCCCGAGCTATACGTATCGCCGGAGTTGTAGAACAGGGCGATCTTGGCATCCGCGTACTTCTCGGTCAAGAACTTCGCGGCGCTGGCGCCCATGGTGGGATCGGTGAAGCAAACCTGGAAAACCGTGGTCTTATCCTTGGTAACGTCGAGCGACGAGGCCGAAGGCGTGACCATGAGCATATCGTCGGCGATCTCGCCCGAGACAGCGACGGCGGCACCGGTGGTGACGGGGCCGACGAGCGCCTGCATGCCCCAGTCGCACAAGGTATTGAAGGCGTTGATGGCCTTCTCGCCGTCAGCGACGTCATCCTCAGACTTAAGCGAGAGTTTGAGGTCCTTGGTCGAAAAATCCTTGGCGGCGAGCTTGGCACCCTTCTCGGCCGAAACGCCATAGGTTGCCGCGGCGCCGGTCAGAGGGCCGATGACACCGATCTTGAAGGTCTTGCCGTCATCGGCGGAGCCGCCGTCCGAGCCACCCGACGAGCAACCAGCGAGTGCCGCGGTGCTACCGAGCGCCGCGGCGCCAGCCAAGAAACTCCTGCGGTTAAGTACGTTGTTGATGCTAAACATGGTGTCCCCCTTTTCGCTGGCCGCGGTGCGACCGTCTTGCGGTACAGGGCAAACCTTATGGTGCAAACGTTGACAGTTTGTTACGGAAGTTCGTTTGTAGCGAGCATGTTTCCAATGTTTCCGCAGCGTTTCGGGGGTGCCGTTTTGTGCGACTCCTGTTGCCTGGCGAGCACGCGCCCTCGGTTCACGCTAGAATGCACTCAACCTTTAAGCGGTTAATCCATCCATAAGA
>JAXKFZ010000003.1:0-34463 GCA_036550635.1 Collinsella sp.
CGACCTGGAGGAATACATAGTCCACTGGAACACGAGCCGGAGGCAGGTAAGATTGAAGGGCCTGACCCCGGAGGAGTACCGGAATCAGGCCCTCGCGGCCTAGTCGCTATTTAGGGCGTCCAAGATTTGGGGCGCAGTTCACGGGTGACGGGCTTTTCCGCTACCAGCCGCGTGCTTCCTCCGCATGTACGAGCTGACGAGCCTCGATCTGGCGAATCATATCGATGCGTCGCTGGTGACGGCCGCCCTCGAACTCGCCGGTGAGCCAGGCGTCGACAATCATTTTGGCCAGCTCGATGCCTACCACACGAGCACCAAATGCGAGCATGTTGGTGTTGTTGTGCTCGCGCGACAGGCGAGCGGAATACGGCTCAGAGCAGGTGCAGCAACGGATACCGCGCACCTTGTTGGCGGCAAGCGAGATGCCCACACCCGTACCGCAGATAACGATACCGCGATCAACCTCGCCGGACATGACAGCGTCCGCCACGGCCTCACCCGCGATGGGATAGTCAAAGCGCTAGGTGCTGTCCGTACCGAAGTTCACGACTTCGTAGCCGTACTTCTCCTGGATATACGCCGTGATGGCTTCCTTGTACTCGACTGCGACGTGGTCGTTTCCAATACCGATCTTCAAAAGAGACCCCTTTCCATAAGAACCATTCGCGCATGCCGCGCGCTCAATCCGTCCTAATTCGCCGTTCCGCTTCTAATACACCTCGCCGGCGCGCAAACGGCGCAGACACTCCTCGTAACCAGCGTCCTTGCCAAACAGCGCACTGGTGCCCAGGATAAATCCGTCCGCGCCAATGGCGGACAGGTCGCGCACGCGCTCGGGCGAGCAGGCGCCGTCGATCATGAGCTTGAAGCCAAAGCGCTCCTTCAGCGCGGCAAGGCGACGCACCTTGTCGTTCGTGAACTCGATAAAGCTCTGACCGGCAAAACCCGGATTCACCGTCATGACCATCACGTAATCGCAGAGGTTCAACATCTCCTCGATCTCGGAGATAGAGGTGTCGGGGTTCACGGCGATACCGGCGCTCTTGCCGAGGGACTTAATCGCGGCGAGTGTCTTGACCACGTAACGCTCGGACTCCGGATGGATATAGATGATGTCCGCGCCGGCGGAGGCGAAAAGTTCAACCTTGCTGGCAGGATTCTCGACCATAAGGTGCACGTCGACGAGCTTGTTGGTGGCAGCTCGCACGGCCTTGATGTCTTCGAGACCCATGGCGAAATTGGGAACGAAACTGCCGTCCATCACGTCGCAATGGAAGATGTCGATGCCGGCGGCGTCGAGATCCTCGACGGTCGCACGCAGATTGCCGTAGTCGGCGCACATGAGACTGGGGCAGAGCAGCATAGTGAACTCCTTATCTGCTCGGTGATTATCTACTCGGTGGTAATTAATCGTTTAACCTTTATCTACAGTCTGGCTGATTAATCGTTTAACCACGTTGTTAACCTGCAGGCTTTTCCAGATTCACAACGTTGCCATATTTGCCTATCTAGCTGGTATCATGCAGGAGCCCGGACCCCCTACGCTCCAGGCGTGATCAGGCGCGCGCACTGGGCGATCTTCTCGTCATAGGACTCCGCGATAATCGACACACCATCGAACCCAAACGCACGAACATTCGAGAACTGATGGAACTTCGAGCTGTCGCACAGCACGTACGCCTTATTCGAATTCTCGCGCACGATGCGCTTCTTCGCCGCCTCAACGTAGGAGGGCGTCATGACGCCGCGGTCCTCGTCAATCGCGTTGGTCCCGATAAACGCCTTATCGAAGTACAGATCGCGCAGGATCGATTCGGTCATAGAACCGCAGAACGAGGAGTTCACATAGTTGAACTCGCCACCCACCACGATGAGCTGGGCGCGCGTCTCGCTCTTAATCAGGCACGCCGAGGCATCCGTCGTGTAAATTGTCACGTCGCGGTCGAGCAGCAGACGCAGCAGCGCCGTGCAGGTGGAACCCGAGTCCAAGTAGAGCGTGTCCCCGTCCTCAACAAAACGCAAGGCGACTTGGGCAATCTGTTCCTTCTCACTCCCGTGTAGGCCCGAACGCGTCGAGATACTCACCTCGTGGACAGCCGAGAGGAGCCTCACCGCGCCGCCCGAAAGATGCTCAACCTTGCCAAGCGCCTCCAGCTCCTTGAGGTCGCGACGTAGCGTCGAAATAGAGACGCCCGGCAGCTCCTCCTGCAGCTCGGAAATCCTCGCGAGGCCCGACTTCTGCAGGCACTCTACAATTCGCTCCTGGCGCTCATACGGAATCATATTGGGAACCTCTCCAAACCACTCTGCTTCACGCTCGTTCATTTCTTTTCGAAAAGTGTAACTCACAAGCAGAATAGCGGCCGCCACCTGTTGCGATGACGACCGCTTAATCGATTGACCTACCCTCTCGTTCACAATTTGAACGAGGTTGACACACCTCGCGTAAGCGCGACGCTCTTCAAGCGAAGAGAACGACCCTAGGAGAGGCGGCGCATCCGGGGCTCTTAGGCGAGCTGATCCTCCTTGCCGGTGAAGGCGAAGGCAAGAACACCGGCCACGACGGCGGAAATGAGCATGCCGACCATAGCCCAAGCGAAGTTCATGGGGTCGGAACTCACGAAAGCCGGGAACGTAGTGACGGAACCGAAGGTGAACGCAGTGGTGACGACCTTCATGATACCGAGGAACGCGCCGCCGACGGCACCGCCGATGATCTGCGCAAGCCAGACCTTCTTGTTCTTCACGAGCATACCGAACAGCGTGGGCTCGATGATGGCGGACAGGGCGATCGATACGACACCGGTCATCGCGAAGCTCTTGAGCTTCTGGTCGCGGGCCTTGAGGAACACGCCGAAGGCGCAGCCGATAACGGCGAAGTTGCAGGCGAAGGTGAAAGGGCAGATGTAGTCGAAGCCGTTCTGGGCGATGTTGTTGATCATGATGGGGTTCACGGCCCAGTGGATGCCCATGGACACCAGCACGGACCAGCCGCCGCCAACCAGCACGCCGGCGAACACGGAGCTGCGCTCGATCAGCCAGTTGACCACGAAGGCGATGGCCTCACCAGCGTAGACGCCCAGGGAACCGATGACGAGCATGGTGAGCGGAACCATAACGATCAGGGAGATGGCGGGCAGCACGACGAGCTTGAGCATCTCGGAAACGTGCTCATCGAGCCACTTGTACAGGTACGAGTAGACCCAGACAGACAAGATGGCAGGGATAACCGTGGAGTTGTAGTTCATGAGAACCACGGGGATGCCGAAGAAGTCCGTCATGGCGCCGTTGCCCGCGTCGCCCATGAGGGCGATGAAGTCCGGGTAGAGCAGGCACGCGCCGAGCAGCGCCGACAGGTACGGGCTCGCGCCGAAGCGCTTGCCGGCGGAGAAGCCGAGCAGCACGGGCAGGAAGTAGAACACGCTCATGGCCAGGGTGTACAGGATGGTGTAGGTACCCGTGCCCTCAGCGATGATGCCGAGCTGGGCGGCCAGGATAACGAAGCCGCGCAGGATACCGGAGCCGGCCATGGCGGGCAGCAGCGGGGCAAAGATGCCGGAGATCGCGGAGAAGACCTGGCTGACGATGCTCTCGCCCTCGTCCTTGGTAGCAGCGGAGATTTCCACGCCCGAACCCTTGACCAGCGGCTCAAACTTCTCGTACAGCTTCGGGACCTCAGTGCCGATGAGAACCTGGTACTGACCGGCCTTGTTCAGCGTGTTCACAACGCCTTCGACTTCCTTGACCGCAGCGTCGTCGCAAGCCGCGTCGTCTTTGAGATTGAGGCGCAGGCGCGTCGCGCAGTGCGTCATGCCCGAGATGTTCTCGGGACCACCGACGGCGTCCAGAATCCCCTGAGCCATCGCGTTCCAGTCGCGTTTCATTGGTTACCTCCCCATTGCGCAGAAGAGCTCGCGGACAAGCTCGGCTGCCTTAATCGCGTCGTTTGCATCGATAACGGATTGGATCTTCTCCATGCTTACGGTCTCGATGGCGTCGTTGAGCAGATGGATCATCTGGTCGTTCTGTGCAGCCTCGCCGGCAGCGGGCTCGATGACCGGGAACGTGTCGAAGTAGATTGCGCTGTCGTAACCGTGCTTCTTCACGTAGTAGAGGAACTCGAGGGTCTTCACCGGCGTGGACGTACCAATCATAAGGCCATCGTCGAAGCGACCGTTGCCGTCGTTTAGGTGAATGCCGTAGAGCTTGCCCTCGCGGCCGAACAGGTCGGCGGCCATGGCAGGGTTCTCGTGCTTCATGAGCATGTGGCAGTAATCCAGCGTGACGCCCAGGTTCGGGCGGTCTGCAGCGTTGAGAATCATGCCGGTCATACCCATGGAGTCGATGAACGCGTACGCGCGCTCCTCGTAGGGTTTGTACTCAATCGAGATCTTGAGGTCGGGCGCGTAGTCGCAAACCTTCTGGAATGCGGCTACGAGCTGGTCGAAGACGCGAGCGTAGGCGATCTGGAAGCTGTAGTCGAAACCGTCGTGGCCGAGCCAGATGGTCACCGTGTTGCCACCGGCAGTGCGGCAGTAGTCGCACGCCTCGTAGCAGAGCTCAAGGGCTTCCGCGGCAAGGGCATCATCGGCATTGCCCAGGTCACCGTTGAGGAAGGCGTTGCGGAAGCGCAGCGCGCAGCCGTTCAGCTGCAGGTCGTGAGCTGCGAGCTTGGCGGCCATGTCCTACGCCGTGACACCTGTGCAGTGCTCGGGGTAGTTGAGGTCGACGTGCGTGAGGCCCACGCTCTGGAACTCCGCGAACACGCGATCAAGATTCTTGTCGCCATCGCGAAAATAGGAGTTGATACGAGTTGCAAGCTTCATGCTTCTACGTCCTTTACCTTCGTCCTTGATCGTTTCTGCCCGTTCGAGCACCTGATCTATATCCGTAATTCGATAAGGGCCGCCGCCTGCGCGCCGGGGCCTACCCTATGCCATGTAGATTACTGCCACGTAAGTTCATTTTCAATCAGTATTTTTCATTCTATTTCTCATTGTGTCAGAGTTTTTCACCGTATCAAGCCATCTACCTTGTGGTTTTGCTGTTAATCAAGTTTGACCATTCTTGAAATTATTTGATTTTATCTGAACTAATTTGCCGTTTATCGGTAAAAATCGACCGCTCACGGCTGACGGCGACGCAAGATGGAAGATACTTGCATGAGGAAAAGCACTGAATTCCCAGCGCCGATTCGAATGACGCGATTGGTGACGCGAGCGTCGACGGCCCGAATCTGCCGTCGGCCCCCACTAACCAAAAACGGCGCCGCTCACGCGACGCCGTCATATTCCCTGGTGCCCCCGGGCGGATTCGAAAACTCCCCCCCCGCGGGGAAATTGGTGACGCGGGTGTCGACGGCGCTGAGCGCTCCGTGTTTTGGTATGTGGATATGGCAGCCATCAACCTTTCTCGGCATGTGAAACTCTAGGCACATATGAGCATACCTGAGCGACGCAACACATGCGCTCCATCTATCCCAACAAGCTCCAGCGGTACCCGCACTTCCCATTTCGTGTAGAAAAGGGCCTGTATATACTTCCCATTTCGTGTATTGAATCAGGTAACCACACTTCCCATTTCGTGTATACAGCAGCTAGATTGGGCAATCATGTCAGTATTCAGACGTACGGCCTACAATAAACTCCTCGATTGGAAAGCGAGCAATGGATCCCGAGCCATCATGCTCGAGGGGGCCCGCCGCGTTGGAAAAAGCACCCTTGCCCAAGAGTTTGCGCAGTCCAAATACAAATCCCACCTCGTGATCGACGAATCTGTTGCGAGTGAAAAAAGAAGACCGGAGACTCAACTGGTCTCCGGCCTCATTTCTAAAAAACGTCTCGTGGTTCTACTCGTGCTGTCGGGCTTCTACCAGCCTGCAGAAGTCGTTGACGCTCATGAGCCATTCCCTTTGCGCGGGCGTGTAGGTTTCGAACAGCGATGAGGGCACAACGAGGCTGAGCCTGTCCTTAGCCATAGCTCGTGTGTAATCCTCACTTACGGCGGGCTCAAGTGTTACAAGATGCTTGTCCTCGATTCTGTCAGCCTCATCAAGCACCTGACGCCAACGCTCCTTGATGGTTGTCTTGGCACCGAGCATCGTCAGTCGAGCGACAGGGAACTTGGGGTCGTGGTAATCGTCAATAGAGGGAAAGATGAAATCCGGCTTCGATTTGCCCTCGGTGTATTTCTGCGCCGAGTAGCGTATGCCCCTAGCATCGAATAGCATCGAGAGTTGATTCTCGAACGCCGTCCCCGCACGGGACTTGCGGCGCTGGAAGGCCGACATAGTGGTGCGCAGCACGCCATCAACATCAAGCGCCGAGCCAAGGTATGGCGCGAGGTCGCGCTCCAAGAGATGCCGCTCGAAGACGCGGAACAGCATCTCTTCGCGTTCGTAACAAGCGACCAAGCAGCCATCCGGGTCGCCCGTCCAATCGAGCTTTCCAAGGGTGGAAGCTGAGTAGGCTGAGAAGTCTGCCCCTTTGGGGAAGGACTCGCCGAATTTCTCGATCATACCGTCGAGGAAGTTCTCCGCTGCGATCGGCATGCTAACTTCGATGCCGATGGACTCCAAAATCCTTGCGGCGATCGACGTGATGCGCGTATCCTCCCGAGCAGAGGGCGTAAAACCCTTCTCGCCAACCCCGTCGAGCGCGAAGAGCCAGCGAACTTGAGATTCCGCCGTACTCCCCGCTCGGGCAAATAGGATTACGACCTCCTTGGCTTCGTGTAGGGCCAAAACCATGAGGTCGCCCGGACGGGCCATGCCCATGGCAGCATTATCGTTGTAGTAGAGCCTATACTCAGTTCTAGTTGGATGCTTCCTGCGGGCGTCGTACCAAGTGGTATAACCATGGTCGAATATAGGGTCTGCACCATCATCGAGATATGCGAAGGTAGTTCGCATCCCCTTTATGTCATCGTCTCCGAAAAGCGCGCGCAAAGGCCCCACGCCGTTGAATTCGTGCTGGTGGCTTTTATTGGCCCCCATGATGTCAACGCCCGCGAGGGTTTTCGCGACAGCACCGTCAAAATACGCGCCAAGTACTCCATAGTCCATCCTAGAACACCTCCATCATCAACTTCGCGACCGAGCGCACGACCGGCACGGTCACGGAGTTGCCGAACTGCCTGTATGCCTGAGTATCCGACACCGGGATGATGAACTCATCGGGAAATCCTTGCAGGCGCGCGCATTCGCGGGGAGTGAGTTTACGAGGGTTTTTTCCTTCCTGCCCGACCAGAATCTCGCTGCCATCCTTGTGGTACCGGGCGGAAAGCGTCCTTGTCGTGTCCTCTGGGCCGACCATCGAGTATCCAAAGCCGTGGCCCGCCGCCTCATGCTTTTCGCGATAGGCGCGCAGATAGGCCCATAGCTTATCCGAAATGGTGTAGCGTTCGTTTGGTTGCTCTTCGAGGATTTCCCCTAGCGTATGTCCCGGTCCCGGCACCTCAAGGTCATCCCACGAGAAGGGAACTTCCTCCCTGAACCCCACGATGTAGATGCGCTCCCTGTGCTGGCACGTCCAGTTTTTTGAATCAAGCACTTTCCAGAAAATATGGTATCCAAGGTCCTCCTCAAGCGTCTGTCGTATGACCTTGAAGGTCTTCCCGCCGTCGTGACTCGTAAGGTTCTTAACGTTCTCAAGCAAGAAGGCCTTCGGGCGCTTGTCGCGTACGATGCGAGCGACCTCGAAAAAGAGGGTTCCCTGCGTTTTATCCTCAAAGCCGGTGGGTCTCCCCAAAGATTGCTTCTTCGAAACGCCTGCAAGGGAGAATGGCTGACAAGGAAAGCCTGCGAGCAGGACATCGAAGTCCGGTATATCGTTTGATGCGACCTGACGGATGTCGCCCGCCGGGGTCTCTCCATAGTTCATCCGGTAGGTTTTCTGGGCGAACTTATCCCACTCGCAAGAGAAGACGCACCTACCGCCAAGCTCCTGGAACGGCATTCGTATACCGCCGATGCCCGCGAAGAGATCGCAGAAGGTAAAAGGCGCGTCGCTGCGCTCCCCTTGGTCAAATGGAGCCCCCGCATCGAGCGATGCGATAAAGGCGCATTCAGCCGCCGTTGGACTAGTATCCCCAGACTCCCAGCGCCGAACGGTGCGTTCGCCAGACGAGCCCATACCAAGGGCGGCGGCGAACTCCTTTTGGGTGAGGCCGAGGTCAATTCTCTTTTGCGCTATATCAGCTGCATTTAGTTGCATGGGACGCCTATCTTGGTTGAAAAACGGTCAAACTGTCCTGTATTTACCACAGCGTTAGTCTATCACCCCGAGCGGACATGTCTTCCCCTTGCTTCAGTCCGCCTCTAAACCCCGTAGCATCAACTGGGCTTTAGGGCTTGGACACTCTACCGGAGGGCTCTAGACGCAATTGGTGACGCGGGTGTCGACGGCCCGAATCCGCCGGCGGCCCCCGCAAACCAGAAACGGCGCCGCTCCCGCGACGCCGTCATATTCCCTGGTGCCCCCGGGCGGATTCGAACCGTCGACACCCGCTTTAGGAGAGCGGTGCTCTATCCCCTGAGCTACGGAGGCATGTTGTACTAGTGTAGCAGATTTGCCCCTTGGCCATGTAGCGCATGGCCACTCATCAAGAAGGCTCTGCAGCGAATTATCGCCGTAGAGCCTTCTCAATAACGGAAAATTATAACCCAGAATAACGCAAAATAATGGGATGGGGTTTCCTCTAACCACATGTAAGGGAAATTCCATCCCGGTATTCGGCTAAAAAATGGGACAAGCTATCCCAACTGGCGCTCAAAAGGAAAATGCATCCCGGAATGAGAACGAATTCCGGGATGCATTTTCCGCCATCTATCGCAGACGACTAGTCGCCTTTGTGAAAGAGGCTTTTGATGGCAGCAGGGATGCTCTTGGCGCCCTTGGCCGTCACATCGATAAAGTCGGGCGAACGCACAAGCTTATCCTCGTCGACGTACTTGCGGACCGCGCGCAACGTCTCTTTGTCGTCGCGCGTCGAAAACGTAAAGTGACCGTTGTCCTTGGTGAAGATGGCAAAACGCGTGATCTTCTTGGTGCCGCGTAAAACCTCGGCGGCAATATAGTCGACCTCGTCCCACGGGATTTGAATATAATCCTCGGGATTGCGCTCGTTGTAATACTCGAACGCCTTATTGCCCACCATCACGTTACCGTGGCTGGTAAGCCCCATCAGGCAGGTTGCCGGCGTTGCCAGATCGACCGTGCTGTTCTGAGATTGCGCCATGCGCGCCTCGCCCTCCAAATAAAACAATCGGACCGCATCCAGTGTACCCACCGGGTGCGGTCCGTTTCAATGGCTCAAAAGCCCTTGCCTAGCAATTCTCGGTCTTAAGCCGAAACGTGCTTACATGAAGCCGCAGACGCGACCGATGATGCCGATGGCGAAGAGAGCCAGGATGATGACGATCGGGCTGACCTTCTTCTTGAGGAGCTTGCAGACCAGCAGGGTCAGGCACACGGCGGCAAGGCCGGGGATGAGCTGATCGAGGTTGGCCTGAAGCGTGGTGACCTTCACCTGATCAAGGGCGTTAGCACCGATGGAGTTATACATCGTCAGTGCTTCCTTGACACCCTCAGAACCGGAGGGCAGGTTAGCCCAGTCGATAAAGGCGCCAGCAGACTGCGTGACCTTGGAGACGACCGGGGTGAAGGAGATGGACACCCAGCGCTCGACCAGGGCGCCGATGATGAACATACCCAGGATGGATGCACCCTCGGTGACCTTGCCCATCAGACCGCCGGAGAGGTCCTTGGCGATGGAGGAGCCGACCTTGTAGCCAAACTCCTGCGTGTACCACAGGAAGGCGTAACGGATGATGTTCCACGCGAAGAAGAACAGCAGCGGACCGGCGATGCTGCCGGACAGGGCCAGGGAAGCGCCCAGAGCGCCCAGAATCGGGCGAAGGGTGAACCAGAAGGCGGGGTCGCCGACGCCGGCGAGCGGGCCCATCATACCGACCTTGACGCCCTGAATGGCGACGTCGTCAATCGGGGCACCGTTGGCGCGCTCCTCCTCGAGAGCGAGGGTAACGCCAATGACGGGGGCGGAAACATAGGGGTGGGTGTTATAGAACTCCAGGTGGCGCTTAAGAGCGGCAATCTGGTCATCCTTGCTGGTGTAGAGCTTCTTGATCGCAGGGATCATTGCGAAGCACCAGCCGCCGTTCTGCATACGCTCGTAGTTCCACGAGCCCTGAAGGAACTGATGACGGAAGCAAACCTTCTTGCGGTCAGCCTTGGTGAGCTGAATCTTGTTCTCTGCCATATGTATCACTCCCCTCCTACTCGTAATCGTTCAGAATGTCGCCGAGCGGGTCACCGGAGCCGCCGCCCATGCCGCCACCCTGCTTGGCCAGATCCTTAAGGCCAAGGTAGATGAGGGCAAGGGAGATGCCGATGAGGCCAAGGGCGATCAGCGTGAGCTGAGGGATGGCAGCAAGGACAAAGCCGAGGATGAAGAACGGCCAGGTCTCCTTGGTGGCCATCATGTTGATAACCATGGCGTAACCGACGGAAGCGACCATGCCGCCGCCGACAGCCATGCCGCCGGACAGCCAGTCGGGCATAGCGTTAAGCGCGTTGGTAACAGCCTCGGCCGGGATGATGCACAGAAGTACTGCCGGGATGGCGATACGAAGGCCCTGCATGAGGATGGCAGCGTACTGCCAGCGCTCGATGCCGGAGAAGTCGCCCTTCTCGGCGCAACCGTCCATGGCGTGAGCGATAGCGGTAGCCAGGGTACGGCAGATCATGGTCAGGAACAGACCAGCGACCGACAGCGGGACGGCGACGGCGATGGCGGCGGTAACGGCCTTGGCCGAATCGGTGGCGCCACCGTTGAGGGCGAGCACCATGATGATCGAAGAAGCGACCGAGGCCAGAGCGGCGTCAGGCGCGACAGCGGCGCCGACGTTAGCCCAGCCAAGGGCCATCATCTGGAGCGAACCGCCCAGGAGGATGCCCTCCTGAAGGTGACCGGTTACGAGACCGATAAGCGTGCATGCCACGAGCGGCTGATGGAACTGGAACTCATCCAGAATGCCTTCCATACCGGCAAGCAACGCGACAATCGCAACAAGCAGAATAGTGATTGCAGACATGTATCGGACCCTCCTTTACTATGCTTGAGCGGCCAGTTCGGCCTTAGCTTTCTTCAACATGGCGTCGAGATCCTCGGAGGAATCCGAAGGAACCTTGCGGACCTCGAACTTGACGCCCTTGGCCTTGAGGGCCTCGAGAGTCTTGACGTCGTCATCGCCCATAGCGACGGCGTTGGTGACGACGACCTTGCCCTTGGAGTGAGCCATGGAACCGATGTTGACTTCCTTGATGTCGACGCCGGCCTCGATGGCCTTGAGCAGATCCTGCGGGTTCTCGAAGAGCAGCATGGCCTTGGTGTCACCAAAACGCGTGTCCTTGACGACCTCGGCCATCTTCTTGATAGGCACGACGTTGGCATGGACTCCCGGAGGGGCAGCCTGCTCGATCATGGTCTTGCGGAGCTCGTCGTGAGCAACGCCGTCGGAAACCACGATGATGCGGTTGGGGTTGATCTGCTTGGTCCACGTGGTGGCCACCTGGCCATGAAGCAGACGGGTGTCGATACGGACGTGGGCAATCTTGATGTGCCCATCGCCGATGACCGTTCCCGGAGGGATGGCGCCTGCAGGAGCAGCGGCGGCCGCAGCCGGCTTCTTCTCCTCGGGCTCCAGAGACTCGGGCTTGACGCGCACGCCAGCCTTAGCCTCAGTCACGAGATGTTTTGCGATCGCATGTGCAGTGTTCTTTGCGTCAAAGCGCTGCGAATATGCCTCGATGAGCATAGGCAGGTTGACACCGGTGACGATAGCCCAGGAATCGTGGCCCTCGATGAGCCCGCTGATCTGGTTGAACGGCGTGCCGCCCCACAGATCAACGAGGAAGAGCACCTGCTCCTGGTCCTCGAAGGAAGCGACTGCTTCCTCGACCTTGGCACGGAAGTCGTCGGGGCCCATGCTCGGCTCGAGCGAGACCACGGCAACAGACGGCTGATCGCCAAAGACCATCGAGCCCGTCTGCTTGATTCCAGCTGCCAAGTCCCCGTGGCTAGCAAGAACAATACTTACCATCACATAACCTCCTTTTTGTCTACGTATTTCCTACACGACATGAAAGGAGTATACCTGTTTTGATTGTGGAATTATAGCTAAATTCGCAAAAGGTTGGATTATTTGTTTAAACGTCTAAGTTTGTTACAAATTGATTACGTTACTGCTTTTTGACTCATTACACGACAAGGCGTCGCTCATCAAGCTATGTATTTTATAGATACAAGCAAGCTGTTCATTAATATCGATATTAAGCAAGTGCGAATGTGCTCGTACTGTCACTATTTTGTTTAAACAGACATGGCTTGACTATTTGCACGACTTATGATCAACAAAACTACTCAAAAAAGTTGCGGTGAAATAGTTCTTGTTTAAGAGTCCGAAGGCTGGATTTAGGAACTATTTCACCGCAACTTATAGGGGATCCTAGACGATGTGGAGGGGGTTGGCGGCGTCGACGGCGTCGGGGACGTCGGAAGGGCCGTCGGGGACAGCGTCTGCCGGGTCCTCGTCGGGGGTCTCGATCTGTTTGATCATGACCTCCTGGCCCTGCAGCAGGTATGTCTCGCCGCTACCGCAATGGGGACAGGTCTTGCCGTGCTCGACCGTCGCATAGTCGCGGCCACATGCCTCGCAATGCGTCACGGCCTCGACGGGCTCCACAACAAGCTCCGCGCCCTGCGCGATGGGCTTTTTATCTGCCGCCCAGCGCCAAGCGTCGAGCAGCAACTCGGGAACGACGCCCGAGACCTCGCCCAGCAGCAACGTCACGCTCGAAACGCGACGCACGCCATTGGCACGCGCCACGTTCTCAACATCACGAATGATGTGATACACAATCCCGAGCTCGTGCACTATTAATCCTTTCGCCGTTCCCGTTATGGCTACTTATTTCCTACCAAATTTAATCTTGATGGCGCGCTTCAAAGCATACTTGCCCAGGCTCGGAAGCTTTTGCTCGTATTTGACCATCGTGGAGCACTCGGGGCGGTCGCGATCCAGATGGATGGCGTCGAACGCGCACTTGGTGGTGCACAGGCCGCAGCCAATGCACTTGTTGGGGTCGACGATCGAGGCGCCGCAGCCCAGGCAGCGGGCGGTCTCGGCGCGCACCTGCTCCTCGGTAAAGGTCTCAACATACTCGCTAAACGGCGCAGCCTTCTCGCGTTCGCGGTCCACATGCGCAACCTCGCGGCTCGCGTTGTCGTAGCTCTCGAGCACAACGTCGTTGCGGTCGAGCGCGGTGTAGCGGCGCTGGTTGCGGCCGATGGTGAGCGTGGAGCCCGGCTGCACAAAGCGATGGATGGACACGGCGGCCTCGTGACCGGCGGCGATGGCATCGATGGCAAAGCTCGGACCGGTATAGACGTCGCCGCCCACAAAGATGTCGGGCTCGGCAGTCTGATAGGTCTGGGGATCGGCAAGGGCGCCCCGGCCGCGGCCAAGCTCCACCTTGGAGCCAGCCAGCAGGTCGCCCCACACAATGGACTGGCCAATCGACATAACGACACGATCGGCATCGACACGGCGCAGATCGTTCTCGTCGTACTCGGGCGCAAAACGGCCCTCGTCGTCAAAGACACGCGTGCAGCGCTTGAAGGTGATGCCGCACACGCGACCGGCCTCGTCCAGGTGAATCTCCTTGGGGCCCCATCCGCAGCTGATGTGAGCGCCGTCCTCAACGGCCTCGCGACGCTCCTCCTCGCTGGCGGGCATCTGAGCCTCGCTCTCCAGGCAGAACATCTCAACATGCTCAGAGCCCAGACGGCAGGCGTTGCGGGCAACGTCGATGGCCACGTTGCCGCCGCCCACCACAATGGTGCGGCCGGACAGGGAATCGATCTTGCCGCTGTTAACCTCGCGAAGGAAGTCGACGGCCACGGTCACGTCCTCGGCATCCTCGCCCGGAATACCGGCAAGGCGGCCGCCCTGGCAGCCGATGGCAACATAAAAGGCCTTAAAACCCTGCTCGCGCAGCTCATCGAGCGTCACATCGCGACCGACCTCCACGCCATAGCGGAACTCGGCACCCATCAGGCGAATGATCTCGACCTCGGCCTCGATAACGTCCTTCTCCAGCTTAAAGCTGGGAATACCGTAGGTGAGCATGCCGCCCGGACGCTCGTTCTTCTCGAACACGACGGGCTTATAGCCCTTCTCGGCCAGATAAAAAGCGCAGGACAGACCGGCCGGGCCGGCACCGATGATGGCGATCTTCTGGTCGAAGCCGCCGGCACGCGTCGGCGTCACCACGGGCGGGACATAGCGGGTCGCGGCGTCCAGATCGCGCTGGGCGATAAACTTCTTGACCTCGTCGATGGCCACGGCGGCGTCCACACGGCCGCGGGTGCAGGCATCCTCACAGCGGCGATTGCACACACGGCCGCAGATAGCGGGCAGAGGGTTCTCGCGCTTAATGAGTGCTAGGGCCTCGTCATAGCGACCCTGAGCCGCGAGCTTCAAATAGCCCTGAACGGCAACGTGCGCGGGGCAGGCCGTCTTGCAGGGCGCGGTGCCGGACTCATGCGTCTCGATGCGGTTGTCGTTGCGGTAGTTGGGCGACCACTTGGTGTGGTCCCACTTGGTGGCATCGGGCAGCTCCTGGCGCGGATACTCGGGCACCTGTCCGCCCGCCTTTTTGCTGCAGAGCTTCTGGCCCAGCTTGGCGGCGCCGGCCGGACACACCTCAACGCAGCGACCGCAGGCCACGCACTTGTCCTTCTCGACCTTGGCGACATAGGCCGAGCGCGACAGGTTGGGCGTGTTGAACAGCTGCGAGGTGCGCAGGGCGTAGCACACGTTGACGTTGCAGTTGCAGATGGCGAAGATCTTGTTCTCGCCGTCAATGTTGGTGATCTGGTGCACAAAGCCGTTGTCCTCGGCCTGGCGCAGGATGTCGTAGACCTCGTCGCGGGTCACGTAATGGCCACGATCGGTCTCGACCACGTAGTCGGCCATATCGCCCACGGCGATGCACCAATCGGCCGGGTCGTCGGCACAGCCCTCACCCATCACGCGACGGCTCGCACGGCAGCTGCAGGTGCTGGCGGCATACTTACCCTCGTATTTGTCGAGCCAGTGCTCGATATGCTCAATAGGCACCGAGGTGCTCGCGGCATCGATGGCCTTCTCGACCGGAATGACGTGCATGCCGATGCCGGCGCCTCCGGGCGGCACCATCGGCGTGGCCTTGGACAGCGGACCCTTGGACGCCTGCTCAAAGAACTTGGCGTAGACCGGATGCTCATCGAGCTGGCTCACGCGCATGTTGAGGAACTCGGCAGAACCCGGCACCAGCATGGGCAGGACCCACTGCTTGGCGCGCTCGGGGTTTTCCCAGTTATACTCGAGCAGACCCGTGTAGCTCATGTCGTCGAGCATCTTCTCGATATCGGCCTCGGGCATGCCGGTGAGCTTGACCATCTCGGGCAGCGTATAGGGACGGCGCATCTTCATCTTGCAGAGTACCTCGGCCTGCTCGTCAGTCGCGGCCTCGGCAAACGACCAGTACTCGTAGCCCAGCAGCTCGTCGCGATGCAGCAGGCGGTTAGTGCAGTGCTCGCACAGTTTGACGATGGCCTCGCGCGGATGCTCCGGCAGCGGCGGCACAAACTCCGCACCGATATCGGGCTCGGTGTAGCTAATCCCCGGTCCGTTGAGAATCATAGTCGTCCCTTCTCTTGCCACAGCCCGGCGAGACCGCAGCACCCCTCTTTTTTTGCAGGCCGGGCATGCCCCCATGCCGTTCACCCGCCATTAGTTGACATTGTGTCAAAAATAGTATTGACGAACCGTCAACAATATTCAAGACTGTTAGGCGAACGGTCAGGCAAAAGAGGATGAAAGGCGGCAAAACATGGGCAACAACGCAGCAGATACCTCTGTGGTCGATGCCGTCCCTGCATCCGATAGCGCGGCAAAGCGCCTGACGGGCGACGAACGCCGTCGCGAGATCCTCGATGCCGTGCGCACCGTAAGCTCCGAGTTGGGCGTGTCCCACCTATCGGTATCGGCCGTGACCAAACGAGCCGGCTGCACGCGTTCATTGTTCTACCACTACTTTGCCGACATGGACGCCGCCGTCACCGCTGTTATGGACGAGGCGATCGACGGCTTTATCTCCGAGCTCGAGCAGTGGAATGCCAACCGCATCGTCGGTGATATTGAGGGCGCGCTCGACACCGTCGCCCCGCTCTTTAAGCGCCTGGTCGCCAGCGGCCACGAGCTGCCGAGTACGCTCACCTCAAGCAGCGGCGCGCTCTACGGCGGCTTTTTGCACAACGTGGTCCAGCGCGTGGCGCAGTATATCTGCGACACCACCGTGGTGGACTTTGTCGCCCATCATGAGCTACGCATCGACCATGTCTACGAGACGTTCTACACCCTCATCATGGGGTTGTTGATGTATATCCGTACGCACCCCGATGTGCCCGACGAGACGGTCAAAGAAATCATCGCCTCGACACTCCACATCGAGGGCTATACCGCCAAGTATCCGGAGCGCAAGCCCCAGAACTGACGACATTTGGCCAAACTGCCCGCGATCAGAAGAGGGGCCGCGGGCGTGTGAAAGGAGAGCAGCATGCTGTTCGATGTTTGGGGTAGCGATACCCTTATCCACTGGGCCGGCTGGGCCATGGTCTTTATTGGCCTGATCGTGCTCAACGAGGTCGGCCGCCGCACCAAGCTCGGCGCAGCCATCATCTTTGGCGTGGCTCCGCTGGCCATGACCATCTACTGCGTCGCCATCGCCGTCGGCGTTTCGCAGGGTGCCGAGTGGGCGCTCACCAACCCCACCCATGTGTACCAGAACAGCTGGTTCCACTACGCCAAAGTGTACGCGGCGCTGGCCGGTTGCTGGGGCTTCATTGCCATTAAGTACCAGTGGGGCAAAATCGGCAAGGCGCATTGGTTCCGCGCGTGGCCGTTTGTGATCGTCGCCATCAACATCATGATCGCCGTCGTGTCCGACTTTGAGAGCGCCTATCACTTCTTTGTCCTGGGCGAGTCCACCTGGGTCACCTCCGAGGGCGCCACGCAGCTGGCCGGCTGGAACAACGTGTTCAACGGTATCGCGGGCATCATCAACATCTTCTGCATGACCGGTTGGTGGAGCGTCTACGCCTCCGAGGACAAGACCGACATGCTGTGGCCCGACATGACCTGGGTCTACATCATCGCCTACGATATCTGGAACTTCTGCTACACCTACAACTGCCTGCCCACCCACTCCTGGTTCTGCGGCTTTGCGCTGCTGCTGGCGCCCACCGTCGCCGCCTTTATCTGGAACAAGGGCGGCTGGATTCAGAACCGCGCCTTTACGCTGGCCATTTGGTGCATGTTTGCCCAGGTGTTCCCGTACTTCCAGGAGGAGTCCATCTTTGTGACGCACTCCACGCTCGATCCCGGCGCCGCCACCGCGGTCTCGGTCGCCGCGCTAATCGCCAACATCGCCGCGATCATCTACGTCGCCTACCGTGCCAAGAAGCTCGGCCGCAATCCCTACAAGCAGGATGTCTTTGAGGGCACCAGCGATTGGGAGAAGGCCACTGCCCGCCGCGCCAAGGTTGATTACGCGCACGCCGAGTAACGTGCCTGGCGCAGACATCGCTTGAGCGCGAAGCAGCATAGCCGGCTCCGCGCAACTCAACGCATTGCAGAGCCCCCGGAATGTGATTCGTTCGCGTTCCGGGGGCCTTTTGCTGCCGCGAGGATGCGGCCGAACGATGCGCTCAGGTTAAATCAAATCTTATATTTCATACGCGCTTTATATGGCTCCATTTTTGGGTACAGTGTTGAGCCGATATTGAGCTTGGGGGATGTATGAATGATGAGACGATGGGCCAAGAGGATGCGGCCCAAGATGCAGAAGCGTGTGCCGAAGCCCTGGAGAGCCTAGACCGGATTTCACTTGATGAGATTGCGTTTGACGATTCGGGCGTTGATGTGCAGGATGAGTCGGAAGCCGAGGCGCAGTCCGATGATCAGGATGCAGACGACGTTGAGCCTGCCGAAGATGAGGCAGATCACGAAGACACCGAATGCGAGGCCGACGACCAGCCCGAATCCGACACGAGCGAGGAAACCATCTTGCTCGACAACTTGCCGGCCGAAGATTCGCTGACCCGCGAGCTCCCTGGCTTAGGCTCTGCGCCTGCCGTGGACGAGACCATCGCCATGGGCGATATTCCCCTGCCGTCCGTTCCCTCGGCACGCGAGGCCGAGGTTCGCCATCGCAAAATGTCGCCCAAGCGCCGCAATCTGATGGTTGCCGGCGTCGTAGCCGTCGCGCTTGTTGCCGGCGGCGCAGGCTATGCTGCCTGGAACGGATATCAACAAGAGCAGGCTGCCGTGCTTGCCGCAAACGCCCATACCATGATGTCGGTGCAGATTGGCGTGCATGCCGCGGGCCTCGACTGCTCAACTGGCTCCAAGATTCCCGTGCAGGTGAGCGGACAAGATTCCGACGGTTCTTCCGTGAGCGAAACGCTCTACGTTGACGAGCACGGCCGCGGCATCAAACTGCTGCCCGGCGATTACACGCTCTCCATCGCTGCCTCCCCCATCGCGGCCGACGGCACCATCTATACCGTCCCGACCACCAAGACGCAGGTCACCGTTAAGAGCGATGGACAGGATTTAAGTGCCCAGGCCACCTTTAAGCTCAAGGTGCCTTCGGCCGACACGGTGACTGACGACCAGATCGATGCCGCCGCCAAGTATGCCGAGGAGGGCGGTGCGAGCTCCGCCGCGGCTGCCAAAGTGCTCCAGCAGGCAGCAACCGCGCGGCGCGACGCCGCCGTCAATGCCGTGAGCGCGCAAAAGGCACAGGCGTCCCGTGATGCTGACGCTCGCCACAAGGCAACCGACCTCTACCAGCTCGATATTCCCGTCGAGTGGTACGGCAAGGTCGCAACTTGGCAAAACGGAAGCACGCTATGCATCTATCTGGGCGACGACGCCAATACGCCGCTCGTGACGCTCGTCGCGGTGCGCGAGGGCGAGAGCTTTACGCCCGATGAAGGCGATACGGTTTTGGGCGCGGCCAATCTAGGCAACGGTTATACCGTCTACGCCAGCGGCCCCGTCTATCCGTACGTGGTGCCCCAGACCATCAACGGACAGACGCAGAACCCCGTGTCAACCTACCCCATGGACACGGCCATTGAGCTTGTCGAGCTTACGACCGGCAACCGCTATACGTATAGCCAGATCAAGAACGACCTGATTGGCAAAGACGGCAACGCAGACGCCGCCACCAAACTCGAGACCGACTACCTCGCGCAGATCCTGCTGCCGAGTATCAAAGCCCAGGACTAGCCTGGCGCAGCAAGGTGCTCCCCAACCGTGATGAGGGAGCCAGGAGGTCCTGACCCCACAGGTCCATAGATGATTAGGCAAGGAGCCACTTCCATGCGGGCACAACGTGGACCACACCGTGCTCGCATGAAATATCGGTCTGTTCATCCATGGTAACGATTGCCGACTCGCCAAGATCGAACTGGGCCATCGAGGCATCAAGCGCGGCAATTTCGCGCTCGCGCGTTTTCTCACGTGCCATATCCGCACTCACCTGAATCAGGCTATAAGCCCGCATGAGAAGCGCGTCCCCAGCCACAAAGTCCACCTCATGGCTTTTGCTCTTCTCTTTGATCAGCAGGCGACAGACCGAGCCGGTCCTCACCGCGGGAGTCTTTCTTCTTAGCGCATTGAACACTGCGGTCTCGAGCCTCTGGCCCTGGTCCAATGCCGATGCCGGAGAGAATGCTCCAAACATCGCAGGGTCGACAGCGTAGACCTTAGACGCAGACCGCATGTTATTTGCCAGTGAACGCGTGAACTCCGGCACAGAAAATAACAGGTAGGCGTCCTCATAATACTCAAGTAAATCGCTAAGCGAATTACGACTGACGGGTATCTGTCTGCTCTTGAACTCGTTGTACACTTTGTTCACTGACAGCTCTCGTCCCGAAGATGCCATACACCGCGTCAAGAACAGCGATGCCAGGCGAGGGTTCTTGACGTCGTAACGTTCAACGACGTCCATGGCGACCGTTCGCGAAGCATATTCCTGTAGCAGCTGAATCGCGTCTGCAGGCGTCTGCTCAAGTGTCGCAATGAATCCCCCTCGTTCAAGATACCCGATCAGATGATGTCGAAGCAGCGCTGCATCGCTCGGGGAAAAGGTCGCATCTGGCTCGAGAACGCTCCCCGTCTTATATCGAACGTATTCCGAAAAACTCAACGGAAAAAGCTCTCGCACAAGAGAACGACCCCTGAACTCGCTCTTAAGTTCTGAGGACAGCATCTTAGAAGAAGATCCCGTCACATAGACGGTCGCTTTCTCCGTATCGACTACACGCCGCAGAAACGCACCCCATTCGGGAATTTCCTGGATCTCGTCAAAGAAAATGTAAGCGCCCTCGGTTCGAGCAACAGGATACAGCGCATAGAACGTGTCGAGCACGTCCGCCAGCAGCGATGGCTCATACGGGCGCAAGCGCTCATCCTCAAAATTGAAGTAAAGCATCCGGTCAAGCTCGACGCCCCGGCTCTGAAGCCGCCGCATCTCCTGATACAGGCGATACGTCTTTCCACAACGGCGGGCCCCCACAATCACATTTACGATGTTGTCGCGCTTTGGCTCCTGTGGGTTTCCTAGATCAAGGTCTCGCTCAAAAACCTGCGGAACCCCCTGCTGTTCAAAGTCCTTTATTTTCTGGGCGATCAAGTCGTTGAATGCCATGATTCTCCAATCTTGCTCTCTAGCTAATCAAAATTATAGCGATTCTTGATTAATTAGAGAGCAAGATTATGTCTGACTTGATTAACACTTAAGCAAGTTTTTTCACTATTACTGCTCGAAGGATGCCGAGTGGCTGAGAGGACAACCAAGCCCGAATGCGACTCCCTGGACAGTCGATTTGGGACGGGGCTTTTTTGACTACCGTCCCCCTGTAGAAAAATCCCTAACGCAGTTGCGGTGAAATAGGGATTGTTTTTGCTGGTCAAACCGCAAAACAGTCCCTATTTCACCGCAACTTTTTGGTGGCCTTTTTGGTGGCACTCAGCGCCAGGGGTCGGCTTCGAACATTGGCTCGCGCTCGGGGCGGCGATCGCTGTAGGGATCGTAGCCGTCATCGTCCTCGTTCTCGGCACGGATGTAGGGGTCGCGCGGCTTGGGTGCCGGTTTAGACGGAGTCTTCGGTGCGGCGGGCGCCGCCTCAGCCACCGGTGCGTTCGTCTTGTTCTCGTCTTTCATCTGCATAGCTCCTTGCCATGTGCTCACGTTCAACACCATCGATTGTCGCACGAAAAAGGGCGGCGGACCCAATCGGATCCGCCGCCCTTGGCGTTCGGCTCAAAAGGCAGATTTTAAGGCATGGCCCAAAATCTACTCGGCGTCGGGGACCTCGTAGGTGGCCGCCGGCGTATTGTCGCACACGACGGTAAAGCCGCCGTCCTTGTCGACATCGACCGTCACCTGATCGCCCTCGCGCACCGTGCCGTCGATGATAGCGGCGGCGATGGCATCCACGACCTCGCGCTGGACCAGACGCTTGAGCGGACGGGCGCCAAAGACCGGGTCCAGGCCGCCCACGGCGAGCATCTGCTTGGCCGCCGGGGTGATGGCAAGCGTCATGCGCTCCTTGGCCAGACGCGCGCGGACGTCGGCGAGCTGGATGTCGACGATCTTCTCGATCTGCGCCATGCCGAGCGGATGGAACACCACGATATCGTCGATACGGTTGAGGAACTCGGGGCGGAAGGTCTGAGCCATGGCCGCGTTGACCTGATGGCGCATCTCCTCCTCGTCCTTGCCGGAAAGCTCGGCGATGGCCTTGGAACCCACGTTAGACGTCATGATGATGATCGTGTTCTTGAAGGACACCTGGCGACCCTGACCGTCAGTCAGACGGCCGTCGTCAAGCACCTGCAGCAGCACGTTAAAGACATCCGGATGGGCCTTCTCCATCTCGTCGAGCAAGATCACGGAGTACGGACGACGGCGCACGGCCTCGGTGAGCTGGCCGCCCTCGTCGTAGCCCACGTATCCCGGAGGCGCACCGATCAGACGCTGGACGCTGAACTTCTCCATATACTCGGACATGTCGATACGCACGAGCGCACGCTCGTCATCGAACAGGCACTCGGCCAGCGCCTTGGCGAGCTCGGTCTTGCCCACGCCGGTGGGGCCCAGGAAGAAGAAGCTGCCGATGGGCTTGTCCGGATCGGAGAGACCCGCACGGCTGCGACGCACGGCCGCGGCGACAGCGGAGACCGCCTCGTCCTGGCCGATGACGCGCTTATGCAGCTCGCCCTCCAGGCCCTTCAGCTTGTCGAGCTCGCCCTGCATCATCTTGGAGACGGGCACACCGGTCCAAGCGCTCACGACCTCGGCGATCTCATCGGAGGTCACCTGCTCGTTCAGGCCCTCGCCGTCCTGCTGCTTTTGCGCCTCGAGCGCGGCCTCGGAATCCTGAATCTGCTGCTGCAAGCCCGGGATCACGGAGTAGCGCAGCTCGGACGCACGGCCCAGGTCGCCATTGCGCGTCGCGCGCTCCTCTTCGCTCTTGGCCTCATCGAGCTGGCCCTTGAGCTCCTGCACGTGGTCGATGGCGTTCTTCTGGTTGAGCCAGCCGGCCTTTTGCACGTTGAGCTTTTCCTGAACCTCGGCAATCTCCTGGCGCAAGGCCTCCAGACGCTCCTTGGAAGCGTCATCGGTCTCCTTCATGAGTGCCTGCTCCTCGATCTGCAGCTGGGTGAGCTGACGCGTGGTGGCATCGATCTCGACCGGCATGCTGTCGAGCTCCATGCGCAGGCGGCTTGCCGCCTCATCGACCAGGTCGATGGCCTTGTCGGGCAGGAAACGGTCGGCGATGTAGCGATCGGAGAGGTCGGCAGCTGCCACGAGCGCGCTATCGGTGATATGCACGCCGTGGAAGATCTCGTACTTCTCCTTCAAGCCACGCAGGATCGAAATGGTGTCCTCGACGGTGGGCTCGCTGACCATCACGGTCTGGAAACGACGGGCGAGCGCCGCGTCCTTCTCGATGTACTTGCGGTATTCGTCGAGCGTGGTCGCGCCGATCGCATGCAGGTCGCCACGGGCGAGCGCAGGCTTGAGGATGTTGCCGGCGTCCATGGAGCCCTCGGTGGCACCCGCGCCCACGATGGTGTGGAGCTCATCGATGAACAGGATGACCTTGCCCTCGGATTTTTGCACTTCTTTGAGCACGGCCTTCAAGCGGTCCTCGAACTCGCCGCGGTACTTGGCGCCGGCGACCAGCGCGCTCATGTCGAGCTCGATGAGGTCGCGGTCGCGCAGGGTGCTCGGCACGTCGCCGGCCACGATACGCTGGGCGATACCTTCGACGATGGCTGTCTTGCCGACGCCCGGCTCGCCAATGAGCACGGGGTTGTTCTTGGTGCGGCGGGACAGGACCTGGATGGTACGGCGAATCTCGTCGGTACGACCGATGACAGGGTCGAGCTTGCCGGCGCGGGCAAGGTCGCAGATGTTGCGTCCGTACTGCTCTAGTGCCTCAAACTGAGTCTTGTCCTCGGCAGACGTCACGCGGTCATCGCCGCGCAGCTCCTCATAGACCTGCTCGATGCGCTCCTTGGTCACGCTGGCATCGCGCAGCACGCGGCCCGCCTCGCCCTTGTCCTCGGCAAGCGCCATAAGCAGGTGCTCGGTCACCACAAAGCTGTCACCCATCTTGGTGGCCTTTTTCTCGGCCTTCTCGATGACACGGACGAGCTCGTTGGACAGGCCCATCTGCTGGCCCTCGCCCGAAACCTTGGGCGCGTGGTCGATGGCATCCTGTGTGGAGCGTGCAAGCTGAGCCGGGTCGGCACCGATGCGCTCAATGATCACGGAGATATTGCGCTCGCCGGCACCGAGCAGGGCAGACAGCAGGTGAATCGGCTCCACCGCGCCGGCCTGCGCGTCAGCAGCCGTGCTCATGGCGGTCTGCAACGCCTCGCGCGACGTCATTGCTAGCTTATCGATTCTCATGGAATCACCTCTCTTGGGGCGGCCGCCCTACGGGGCGGCTTCACGTTGTTCGAGAAGTATTGTTGCCAGCTTTGCGCGATCTTATACACAAATCTAAGTCTCTATATATAAGATTTTCTGAGTGATTGAAAGATAGGAAGCAGGTGCGCTCACCCGCTACGGCCTCGTCCCCTTACTATCTCAATCTGTAACATCTAGTCAGCAAATAGAGCTCTATCTGTTACAAATCGAGACGAACAGAAAACACCCGGATCAAAAATCTAAATCTGTAACACCAGGCCCACTTTTAGCGGCCAAGATGTTACAGATCGAGACAGACCGAAAACCACCACAAAGAGGGCAGGCACCTTTGTGGTGGTCGCGGTCTCTACTCCTTCGCCGAACCCGTACTTCCCGATTCGACGGTCCAGGGCATCTCATCCTCGAACAGCCATGTACGGGCAGACCCACTATCGCGTGCAGTCTGCGGGTCAGGCAAGCAGGTCTGTTTATAGGCATCTTGGATACACTGACCCATAAAATCGTTGAGCTCGGTCTGGTCGCCCTCCATGACATAGGCGACATCGCCGTCCATGATGTAGATGCCCGGACCCTCATTGCCCTCGTAGCCCGGATCGTACGAGACATCACATAACTTTGCGCCGTTTGCAGTGTCCAGCTCGATGGAAGAGTGGCATCCGCCAACCATGTCGTTCGCTTTTGCCCGATAGGACGCATATCCGTACCAACGCTTAAATGTTTTGCCCTTGAGTAGCTCGGACGCCCTATCGATCAGGCTTGTATCCGTGGTATAGCGCATGGCCCCAAGCTGAATACGCGGATAATTGCTAATACCCAGCACAGCCGGCTGCTCATCAAAATCAACGGTAATGGTCTCGGGCTTGTCGTCGCCGGTCAGAAGTTCGACAGATTGAGTCACAGGCTTGACCACCGGCTCCGTCACCGCAGCAGGTAGAAATGCCATACCGACAGCGCCCGCGCCAACCACAGCGATCGCAAGCGCCAAGACAATCAATCCAATACGGGCAGGACTTCTCACAGCAAAGCACCTCACAATGCAAGCCTTCACCACCTGCACTAATGATATCGCCAGCCAGCACTATTACCTAAAGGAGCCGCGCGCTCCTCACCACCACAAGGGGGACAGGCACCTTTGTGGTGGTTTTCGACGCTAACGGTCGACCATCTCGCGCCATGAGATTAAACTTGAATTGTTCTCTGAACATATCCATTTCTGCCTATCCTCAACAGATCTTTGTCTCGAGGAGCGCATATGAAGCCGTCTCATTCCACCGGTCGCAACGTCATCGCCATTCTCGCCATACCCATCGTGATGCTCTTCCTTATCGTCATCACGCCCTTTTCTTTTGGTATCGCCTCGCCCTTCGATCTTTGCGGGATGATCGACGCCGGCTCGCGTGCCACCTCGCTCTCCTTTGTCTGCCGTGGCGTGTTCTACGAATATGCAATTCCCACCGGAAGTTGGCAGTCCAAGTTACCGTTGCTCGGCAAGGTCGACGGATGCTCCCCCTATTTCTGCCTTGAACCTCAGGCGCTAAACTATCTGATCGACGACCAGCCACTCGACTCCATCACCCTCGCCTACGACTACGCACCAAACACCGATAAGCGTCACATGAACCAAGTCCTCGACAAGATGCTTGGACAGTGCGGGCTCACCGAGGAGGCCGGTCGAACCATCTATAGCAACCAGAAATTAAAGCGAACAGAACTCCGCCGTGTCGGAAAAATCAAAGGGCGAAACGGGGCCGCCTACTGGGATGCTTGGGCAACACGCGACAAGGGCGAATTCGGACACAGCACCTATATGGTCACTGTCTACACCAAAGACGGAATTAAGGACAATGTTGACGATTTCGCGTCATCCAAACTCGGCATCCCCAAAACAATCAAGCCCGCCAGCCCAGATGAAATCCTGTAGAGACGCTCATTAGAATGTCGTTCAGCGAGCACGGCAGCATCGAGCTCGCCCCCCACCACCACGAAAGGGACAGGCCCCTTTGTGGTGGTTTTCGGCTCTGGCACTCGACTGTCTCGATCTGTAACATCTAGCGGCCCTTTTCGATCTTAGATGTTACAGATTGAGATGAAATGATCAGCGGCGATCGTTTGTCTCAATCTGTAACAACCGCTCGTCAAATAGGGGCCCAGATGTTACAGGTCGAGACAAACGGGACCACCACAAAGGCGCCTGTTCCCTTTGTGGTGGTTTTCGACAAAAAGAAGCCGCCCCATTAACAGAGGCGGCATCAAGCAAGTCTATTTATTGGCGTCCCTCAAGACCCAACGAGAACGCAGAAATGTAGCCCAGGGCTTACCCTTTCCCGAACGCGACCCTCGCGAAGCGCGTGAGCGGGCGGGAAAGGGTAAGCCCCGGGCGGACAATTAAGTGCGTTACTCGGCAGCGGCCTTGAACTTGTTGTAGTTGATCAGGCAGCCGGCCTTGACGATGGCACGCTCCTCTGCCGTCATATCGGCAATGTAGAGCTCAATCTGCTCAACCGCACCGTCGGCACGCACCACGTAGGCAGCGATGTTCTTCAGGTCGCCATCGAGCGCGGCACGGATACCCGGCACAAAGACGTAGTCGCCCACCTCAAAGTTGGGCTCCGCCTCCATCTGGAAGGGCACCATGCCCCAGTTCATCACGTTGGAGCGATAGCGCTTGGTGGCGTACTCGTGGACGATGTTGGCCAGGCCGCCAATCACGCGCTGGCAGCTCGCGGCCTGCTCGCGGGCGGAACCGTCGCCGGGCTTCTTGGCATAGAGCATAGAGCCGTACTCGGTCGCCTTGGCATCGGCCGTGACACCCGCGCCGGCCAGTGCCTCAAACACGCTGGCAAGCTCAGCATCGAGTGCCGTCAGGTCGCCCGCGGCCTCGCCGGCAACGCGGCGCTTCTCCACGGCGTCGACCTCCTTGGAGCGGCCCACGTAGGCCGGGTCGCGGCGGCTGAGCGTAAACTCGGCCAGGCCCAGCGGGTTGGAGCGGAAGGAGCTCGTCTCGCCCGAGGGAATGAGCTCGTCGGTCGTGGTGACCGGGTCCATGATCTTGGAGCACACCTTGAGCAGGATGTCGTCGCCGAGAGGCTCCATCGCGGGCCACGGCTTGATGTTGGGGCCCTCGACCAGCTCGTCGGCAGGCTCCGCCTTGCCAAAGCCCCAGTACACGCGCTTTTTGTACGGCGCGTCGTCAAAGGTGTACTCGCAGGCCTCGTCCCAAGTCTCCTCGGGCAGGTCGGTCGCCGGCGTCAGGACGCCGCCGTTGGCAGCCGTCGCCGCAATGGAACGGGCGTCCATCAGGGCCACGGCGCTCAGCTGGCCATTACCCGGCTTGGAACCCTCGCGGTTGGGGAAGTTGCGCGTGGTGTGGCGGATCGAAAGGCCATTGTTGGCGGGCGTGTCGCCGGCGCCGAAGCACGGGCCGCAGAACGCCGTGCGCACAATCGCGCCGGCCTCCATAAGGTCGTAGATGTAGCCGCGGCGTGTAAGCTCGAGTGCCACGGGCTGGCTCGTGGGATAGACCGACAGCGAGAACTCGCCGCAGCCGGTGTTGGCGCCCTTGAGCACGCGGGCAGCCTGGACCACGGAGTCGTAGTTGCCGCCCGAACAGCCGGCGATAACGCCCTGCTGCACGTGCAGCTTGCCGTCGACGATCTTGTCGAGCAGGCTAAAGTGCGTCTTGCCCTCGCCGATCTTGGCGGCCTCGAGCTCCACCTCGTGCAGGATGTCCTCGAGGTTCTCGTTGAGCTCGTCGATCTCAAAGCCGTTGGAAGGATGGAACGGCAGCGCGATCATGGGCTTGATGCTCGACAGGTCGACCTCGACACAGCCGTCGTAGTAGGCAACATCGGCGGGCTTGAGCTCGCGGTAGTCGTCGCCGCGGCCGTGCATGGTCAAAAACGCGTGCGTGTCCTCGTCGGTGGCCCAGATGCTCGACAGGCAGGTGGTCTCGGTGGTCATGACATCGACGCCATTGCGGTAGTCGGTCGTCATGCTCGCGATGCCGGGGCCCACAAACTCCATGACCTTGTTCTTAACGTAGCCCTTGGCAAAGACGGCGCGGATGATGGCGAGCGCCACGTCGTGCGGGCCAACGCCGGGGCGCGGGGCGCCCGTGAGGTAGATGGCAACGACGCCGGGATAGGCGACATCGTAGGTGTCGCGCAGCAGCTGCTTTGCCAGCTCGCCACCGCCCTCGCCCACGGCCATGGTGCCCAGAGCGCCGTAGCGGGTGTGCGAGTCGGAGCCCAGGATCATCTTGCCACAGCCGGCGAAATTCTCACGCATAAAGGAGTGGATGACGGCGATGTGCGGCGGGACGAAGATGCCGCCGTACTTCTTGGCAGCCGAGAGACCAAAGACGTGGTCGTCCTCGTTGATGGTGCCGCCCACGGCGCACAGCGAGTTGTGGCAGTTGGTGAGCACGTAGGGCAGCGGGAACTGCTCCATGCCCGAGGCGCGCGCCGTCTGGATGATGCCGACAAAGGTGATGTCGTGGCTCGCCATGGCGTCGAAGCGAATCTTGAGCGCCTCGGGATCTCCGGACGTATTGTGTGCCTGGAGGATCGAATACGCGATGGTGCCGCGCTTGGCATCCTCGGGCGTCTGCGTAATACCGCGCTCGGCAGCCTCGGCCTCAGGCACAACCTCGCTGCCACCGCGCAGGTAGATGCCGTCCTCGTACAGCTTAACCATACTGTCTCCCACTCTGCCCGAAAGGCTCGGGCGCATAGCATACATTCGTTCAATATCGTGCCATAGAACGGTTGCGAGTGGGTTGCGAATCTACACGTTCACTTTATCTCGGTAAAGTAAAGGATGAACCCGGCGAGGGCCGGCAGATTTAGTGCAAGAGTGTCCCTTTCGACTAGTCATTTAAGAACGTCCCCAATGACTAGACGAGGGATGTCCCACAGTGCCGGCACAAAAGGAACGTCCCCAAGTGCCAACCAAAGCAACGCCGCAGGTTGAGGACGGACAGCGAGCGGACCGCATTTGAGGCAAGGTGACGTGAAACGAAAGGGCGCTGACCTTCTGGTCGCGCCCTTGAAGTTGAACGTCAGATTGTCCAAATGCGGCCCGCGCAGCGTCGAGCCGTTACGCCGTTCGGCAGAACGGCGGAACCTACAGATCTCCTCCGGCACCCAGCAGCTTGCGCATGACCTGCTCGGGGTTGACTGAGCCGTCGCGCGGGGCCAGGGCGGTGATCTTCTTCTGCATCTTGTACTCGTGGAGCTCTTCCTCGAGCTGGCGCACACGGGCACGGAGTTTCTCGTTCTCGCGCTCGCGCTCCTCGGCACGCTCCTTCATATCGAGGATACGCACCACGCCGGCAAGGTTGATGCCCTCGTCAGTGAGCTGGTTGATGAGCTCCAGGCGCTCGATATCGGCACGCGAGTAAAGACGCGTGTTGCCGCCCGAACGCTGGGGGTTCACCAGGCCCTTGGACTCGTAGACGCGCAGAGTCTGCGGGTGCATGCCGGTCAGCTCAGCCGCCACGCTGATCATGTACAGCGGTTTGTTCCTATTGTCCTCGGCCATACTCACAGACCCCTTCTTAATCAACCTCATCCCAAAGCGGCTTTCCCAGGCACCCGACCTTGGCCTTCAAACCGTCGCTCGCGTACCCGAGTACGCGTCGCTCCTCTTTCAGGCCAATCTCGAGCACCTGGAAAACCCGCCTCGGGCTCCATTTTTAATACGTCGCCTTGTAACGGTTGACCTTCTCGCGATAGTCGCGCGTGTCGGCCTCGCGCAACTTGGTCATGGCCTCGCGTTCATCGTCGGACAGGTTCGTGGGAACTTGCACCTTGATCTCGACAAGCAACGCGCCCGTGCGGCCGCGATGCTTGACGTCGGGCGCACCCATCTCCTTAAAGCGGAACTTCTTGCCCGTCTGGGTACCCGCGGGCACCTTCAGACGAACCGTCGCGCCACCGGGCGTGGGCACGTCCACCGTGCAGCCGAGCGCCGCCTCGTACACCGAGATCGGCACCTCCATGGTCACATCGGCACCCTTGCGCTTAAACAGCGGGTGCTCCTCGACGTGCGTGGTCACGACCAGGTCACCGCGCTCGCCGCCGGCGACGCCGTACTCGCCGCGGCGCTTATAGCGCAGCTTGCCGCCATCGACCGCGCCCGCGGGCACCGAGACCGTAATGGTCTGCTGTTCACCCGTCGAGGGAATGCGGTAGGTGACCTTGTGCGTCACGCCGCGAAACGCATCCTCGGCCGTCACGTCGACGGTCAGCGACAGATCGCCGCCCTTGCGCGCGCGGCTGCGGCCCGAGCCGGCACCCGCGGCGCCGGCAGCTCCGGCAAAGCCCGAGCCCCAATCGCTGCCCCAGGCACCGTTGCCGCTAAAGATGCTGTCGAAGATATCGCCCCAGCCGCTCGCGCCGGCACCGGCACCATAGCCACCGCCGTACGCGCCGCCCGCGCCCGGCATGCCGCCAAACATGAGCATCTGGTCGTACTCTTTGCGCTTCTTCTCGTCCGAAAGCGTCTCGTAGGCCTCGCTAATCTCCTTAAACTTGGCCTCGTCGCCGCCGGCATCGGGGTGATATTTTTGCGCGAGCTTACGGAACGCGCTCTTGATCTCTTTGTCGGAGGCGCTCTTGGATACGCCCAGGATGTCATAAAAGGTTTTGCCTGCAGCCATCGTAGCTCCTCTCCTGTTACGTCCGCCGCCCTTGTGGACGACGGCTCATGCTTTCATATGGCACTAGGCCAGAAAGGGCCCCGGGTGTTGCCCCGGGGCCCTTCTCAATTACTCCTCGGTGCTCTCGGCCGTATCGGCCGCAGCATCCTCGGGCGCCGCTTCGGGCTCCGGTGCGGGGCGCTTCTCGCCACCATAGGTCACCGTCACCATCGCGGAGCGCAGGATGCGATCCGCCATACGATAGCCCTTCTGGTACACGTCGTTGACGGTCTCATCGTACTGCGCGGCGTCCTCGACACGTCCCACGGCCTGGTGCTCGAGCGGATCGAACGCCTCGCCCTTGGGGTCGATGGGCTCCACGCCCTCGTGCGCAAACACGTCGAGCAGCTTGGCGTGCACCGCGTCAACGCCATCGACGAACTGCTTAAAGTCATCGGACAGCTCCTGGCTGCGGGCATGGTCAATGGCGCGCTCGATATCGTCGACCACCGGCAGCAGCGCGGTGACGAGCTTCTCGGTCGCGCGCTCACGCTCGGCGATGCGCTCGTTGGCGGTGCGGCGACGGAAGTTCTCCCAGTCGGCCTGCAGGCGGGCGGTGCGCTCGGTGGCGTCCTTCGCCTTGTCCTCGGCGGCCTTCTGAGCCTCTGCCGCAGCATCGAGCTCGCTGCGCACGTCGGCAAGCTCCTTTTGGGCCTGCTCGAACTTGAGCTTAAAGTCGTTGTCGGCGGCTTCCTCACCGGCACGGATAGCGGCTTCCACCATCTCGTCCTCGGTCATCGTCGCCTCCTTGTTGGAATCCTCTACCTGGTTCTCGGCAGCCTCGGCGGCCGCGGCCTCATTGGCCTCGGTATCGTCGACGGCCTCTACGGGAATCTTCACGTCCTTCTCCTCAGAGTCAACGGGGGCGGCGCCAGCGGCAGCCGCCTCCGTGCGAGCTTTACGGGCGGACATGATTACTTGTCCTCGTCGTCCACAACCTCGTAGTCGGCGTCGACAACGTCGTCGTCGGCAGGCTGGGCACCGGCGGCACCGTCGGTCTGCTGCTGAGCATCGGCGTAGACGACCTGGGCCAGCTCGTAGGCCACGGACTGCAGGGACTCGCCGGCGGCCTTGATGGCCTCGACGTCAGAGCCCTCGAGTGCCTTCTTGGCGTCGGCGATAGCGGCCTCGGCCTTGGACTTCACGTCCGCGGAAACCTTGTCGCCCAGCTCATTGAGGGTCTGCTCGGTGGAGTAGCACAGGCTGTCGGTCTGGTTGCGGACCTCGACCTCTTCCTTCTGCTTCTTGTCCTCCTCGGCATGGGCCTCGGCGTCCTTGACCATGCGATCGACTTCGTCGTCGGAAAGCGCGGTGGAGCCGGAGATGGTGATCTGCTGCTCCTTGCCGGTGCCCTTGTCCTTAGCGGAGACCTTGACGATGCCGTTGGCGTCGATGTCGAAGGTGACCTCGATCTGCGGCACGCCGCGGCGGGCAGCCGGGATACCAGTCAGCTGGAACTTACCGAGCGACTTGTTGTCGCGGGCAAGCTCGCGCTCGCCCTGGAGCACGTTGATCTCGACGCTGGTCTGGTTGTCGGCAGCGGTGGAGTAAACCTCGGTCTTGGAGGTCGGGATCGTGGTGTTGCGGTCGATCATCTTGGTCATGATGCCGCCCATGGTCTCGACGCCCAGCGACAGCGGGGTAACGTCGAGCAGCAGGATGCCCTCGACGTCGCCGGTGAGCACGCCGCCCTGGACGGCAGCGCCGTCGGCAACGACCTCGTCGGGGTTCACGGACATGTTGGGCTGCTTGCCGGTCATAGTCTTGACGAGCTCCTGGACGGCGGGCATACGGGTGGAGCCGCCGACGAGGATGACCTCGGTCAGATCGGAAAGCTTAAGCTTGGCGTCGCGCAGGGCGTTGGTGACAGGCTGCTTGCAGCGCTCGAGCAGGTCACGGGTGATCTTCTCGAACTCGGCGCGGGTCAGCGTGTAGTTGAGGTGCAGCGGGCCGGACTGGTTCATGGTAATGAACGGCAGGTTGATGGTGGTCTGCTGGGCTGCGGAGAGCTCCTTCTTGGCGTTCTCGGCGGCCTCCTTCAGACGCTGCAGGGCCATGGGATCCTGACGCAGGTCGACACCGTTCTCCTGCTGGAACTTATCGGCCATCCAATCGATGACGCGCTGATCCCAGTCGTCGCCGCCCAGGTGGTTGTCGCCCGAGGTGGACAGAACCTCAAACACGCCGTCGGCGAGGTCGAGGATGGAAACGTCGAAGGTGCCGCCGCCCAGGTCGAAGACCAGGATGCGCTGGTCGGTGCCCTGCTTGTCCAGGCCATAGGCCAGAGCAGCAGCGGTCGGCTCGTTGACAATACGCTTGACGTTGAGGCCAGCGATCTTACCGGCGTCCTTGGTGGCCTGACGCTGGGCGTCGTTGAAGTAGGCCGGGACGGTGATGACGGCGTCGGTGACGGTCTCGCCCAGATACTTCTCGGCGTCGGCCTTCATCTTTGCGAGCGTCATGGCGCTCACCTGCTCGGCGGTGTAATCCTTGCCCTCGATGTCGACGACGGCACGGCCACCCTGGCCCTCCTTGACCTCATACGGCACGGTCTTGATCTCGGAGGTGCACTCGGAGTACTTGCGGCCCATGAAGCGCTTGATGGAGAACACGGTGTTCTTGGGGTTGGTGACAGCCTGGTTCTTAGCGGCCTTACCAACGACGCGGTCGCCGTCGGCACGGAAGCCCACAACGGACGGGGTGGTGCGGTCGCCCTCGGCGTTCACGATAATGGTCGGAGAACCGCCCTCGAGAACGGCCATAGCGGAGTTAGTAGTACCAAGGTCGATACCAAGAATCTTGCCCATTAGAAATTCCCTCTCTCTTGTGCGTTTGCACCGACTCGGCGGTCTGCCGAGCGGTGTTTCGGCTTGTCTTTCAGGATGTAGTGTATCCCCTTATGGGCCGGAATATACAAAATCTAAGTCAATTCATATAAGATTTCTTATTGCTGAGAGTTTAGGTTCTTAAATGCGCAGGTAGATGCGCTGAATGAGTTCTCGGCAAATCTATTGAGATCTATGTAGAGATGGCTGAGGTTTGCGTCCGGGGGTGCCTGGGGGCCGTCTTGCGGAAAGCTCATCCCGGTTTGAGCGTGGATTCCGGGTCGCAGTTTCCGTCTGAAGGCTCAACCGGAAACCGTATCCCGTTTTGAGAGCTGATACCGGCTCGCATTTTCCGCTAGCGGGCCTAACCGGAAACTGCAACCCGTTTTTCGACAAAATAATGGGATGCGGTTTCCGCAAGCACGCTCAATCGCCCTATATTTCAAGTCACCTTTAGCTAACATTTACGCAGCTCAACGGCCCCACCTGCGCGTTTTTTAGTAAACCTTGGCATACTCGGCGAACGGTATGAAGATGCCGGCCAGAGGGTATTGCAAACGGTCGCTCCCGTGGTATGTTTTTGCCCGAATCAAACCGGCGCGCATCGCCTGTAGCGTCGGTCAACAGAGAGGAAACTACCATGGCTCATCCCGTAATTGATGCCGACGAGTGCATCGCTTGTGGCGTTTGCGTCGACTCCTGCCCCGCTGGCGTTCTGGAGCTCCAGGACGTCGCTACCGTCGCTGACGAGGACTCCTGCGTCGCCTGTGGCGCTTGCCAGGACGCTTGCCCCGC
>JAXKFZ010000021.1:0-7631 GCA_036550635.1 Collinsella sp.
AAGCACAAAGTAGTCGCACACATCGGAAAGCTCGGTCAGGTCGAGCACCTGAACGTCCTCGCCCTTCTTGTCGTAGGCGGCCTGCGCGGCGGCGCGGGCGACATCCTCGGCGGCGACACCGCTCGCGGACAGCGAGGCGGCGGTGCGGTCGGACGTGGCGACGAAGCTCTTGTGCTCCACACCTTCAAGAATCTGCTCGTCGGTCATGGTCTCGTCGGCCATGGAATACCTCTTTCTAGACGCACCCGAGCTAGCGCAGCTGGGCGTAATGGTTGTAAATCGAAATAGCCGTGGGATAAAGATAGCGCCCGGACTGAATCACATAGACCAAACCCTGCGCAAAACAGGAGAAGAACAACTCGTCGAGCGTCGACTCCCCCACCATCTTGCGCAGCGCATGCGCATAGTCGCCGTGGCGGTTGGGTTCGATAGCATCAGCCACAAAGACCACCATATCGAGCGGCGTCATGTCGCAAGCGCCCACGGTGTGACGGTCGACAGCCTGAAAGACCGCCGGCGACAGCTCGGGAAAAAGCTGCGGAAGTTCATAGGCGGCAACAGGGCCATGCAAAAGCGGCGTCGCGGCGGAAGGAGAGCCGGCAATCTTAATGCCGTAATGCAGAGCGCGCGTGACTAGCTCATCGTCGGAGAGCACTTTGTCCCAGTCATGAATCAGGCCGGCAGCAGCGGCATCAAAGCGGTCAACGCCGTAGACCTCGGCTAGATGAAGTGCGGTCTCGGCAACACCCAGCGAATGCACATAGCGCTTGCGCTTATCCTTCATGCGAACATCGAGCAGCTCTTGAATGCGCTTGAGCAGCGCGCGCTCATCGCCCTCAAACTGATCCTCTACCGACAACGTTCTCCCCCATCAATCAAAATCGTCTTGCCCAAGATCGGCATACAGGCCGCGTTTACGGATATAGCCGAGCACGGACTCGCTCGTAAGATAGCGCACGCTCATGCCGCGGGCAACCCGCTTGCGAATGTTGGTCGAGCTAATCGCCAGCGCCGGAATCTGAATATAACGAACGTCGAATGGCAGCCCCGATTCCTTAATCCGCGCCCGGGCCGTATCGATGTCAAAGCCGGGACGTGTCGCAGCAATAAAGGTTGCCAGTTCGGCAATCTCATCAGCATTGTGCCAGGTCACAATATCGATAATCGCATCGGCGCCCGTAATAAAGTAAAACTTCACTTGTGGCGGGTAAAACTCGCGAAGGGCACGCAGCGTATCGGCTGTATAGGTGACACCGGCACGATCGATCTCAAAGCGGCTTGCCAAAAAGGCCGGGTTCGCGGCAGTCGCGAGGACCGTCATGGCATAACGGTCCTCGGCAGGTGTCACCGGTTTGTCGAGCTTAAAGGCAGGAGAGCCGGCCGGCATAAAAAGCACGGCGTCCAAGTCGAGCGACTCGCGAGCCTGCTCAGCGGTAACCAAGTGCCCGTAATGAATCGGGTCAAAGGTGCCGCCCATAATGCCAAGCCGAAACTCGTGCCCATCCTTGATGGGCAGCTCGGGCAATCCGATTCCACCGCGCAGCGACATGGCCTACTCGCCCTCCGGGGTCTCAACGACGTCAACTTCGGCAGTACCTTCGGAGCCCTCAGTGGCATCAACCACGTCCGCACCCTCAGTCGCCACGTCAATAACCTCAACGCTTGCATCCTCGAGCTCGTCCTCGTATTCCGAGAAGTCCTCGGCGCCCTCAAAGTCAAAGGCGCGCTGGCAAATGCGGACCTCGTCGCCCGCACGGCAGCCGGCCTTCTCGAGCGCGTCGTCGACGCCCATGCGCGCAAACTTATGCTGCAGGTAGATGACGGCTTCCTCGTTTTCCCAGTCGGTCTGGATGACCATGCGCTCAATCGCGCGGCCAACCACACGGAAGGCATGAGGCTCTTCTTGGACAATGCGGAAACGCTTCTCGCGCTGCAGACGGCGGCGCTCCCACTCCTCGTCGCGCAGATCGACCGGCTCATCAGCAACCGCCAGCTCGGCTCGAAGCTTAGCCACCTGCTCGCCCACGGCAAGCATCAGCGTGTTGAGGCCGGCGCCCGTAACAGCAGACACGGCAAAGAACATATGGCCATCGTCGAGCGCCGCACGCTTAAGGTCGACAATCTTGTCAGCCGTGCCCGGCGCATCGCACTTGTTGGCAACGACAATCTGCGGACGCCCCGAAAGCTCGGCGCCATACTGCTCGAGCTCACGGTTAATGATGTGGTAATCCTCGACCGGATCGCGATCCTCAAAACCACCCGTCATGTCGACGACGTGCATGATCAGGGCCGTACGCTCAATGTGGCGCAGGAACTGGTGACCCAGGCCCTTACCCTCGCTCGCGCCTTCGATAAGACCGGGGACGTCAGCAACGACGTAAGAATATTCGCCGGCACGCACCATGCCGAGGTTCGGCACGAGCGTGGTAAACGGGTAGTCGGCAATCTTGGGGCGGGCGGCACTCATGCGCGCAATGAGCGATGACTTACCCACCGAGGGGAAGCCCACGAGCGCGGCATCGGCCATGAGCTTCATCTCGAGCTCAATCCAGTGCTCCTCGGCCGGCTCGCCCAGCTGAGCGAACGCGGGCGCGCGGCGCACCGACGTCACAAAGTGCGTGTTGCCCAGGCCGCCGGCACCGCCGGGCGCCACGACAACGCGCTCGCCATCATGCACCAGGTCGGCAATCTCGAACATCGGGGTCTGCGTCTCGGGGTCGAGCTCGCGTACCACGGTACCCATAGGGACCTTGAGAATCAGGTCCTCGCCGCTCTTACCGTTACGACGGGCACCCTGCCCGTGCGTGCCGCGCTCGGCGCGGAAGTGATGCTTAAAGCGGTAATCGATCAGCGAAGACAGCTGAGCATCGGCCTGGATGACGACATTGCCGCCACGACCGCCGTCGCCGCCATCGGGGCCGCCCTTGGGGACAAATGCCTCGCGCCTAAACGACATGCATCCGGCTCCGCCGTCGCCGCCGCACACGTTAATGCGGCTGATATCGGTGAACTGTGACAACAGAATCGCCTCCTACAAAAAGAGGGAGACCCTTGAATCCTAAAACTCAAGTGCCTCCCACATATGTGCTCTATGAAGGGTGAATTACGCGTTCGCGAGCGGGCGTACGCTGACCCTGTGCTTGATACCCTTGTGGAACTCAACGGTACCGTCGACCAGCGCGAACAGCGTGTCGTCCTTACCACGGCCAACGTTCTCACCCGGGTGGATGTGCGTGCCGTGCTGACGGACGAGAATCGTGCCCGTGGTTACCGTCTGGCCGGCATAGCGCTTCGTGCCAAGGCGCTGACCGCGGGAGTCACGGCCATTACGGGAGGAACCGAGTCCTTTTTTGTGTGCCATTGTGTATACCTACTCTTTCGTTACGAGTGTAATCTACTCGGCGACGGGAGCCTCGGCAACAGCCTCAGCCTCTGCCTTGACAGCCTTCTTGGCGCGGGAGGTAGCCTGGACCTTCACGATCTTCAGCTTGGTGAGCTGCTGACGGTGACCCTTCAGACGACGATAGCGCTTGCGCTTGTGGAACTTGAAGACCAGCTGCTTCTCGCCCTTGAACTGCTCAACGATCTGAGCGGTAACCTTGGCCTTGGCCAGCTTGTCGGGATCGGTGACGATCTTCTTACCATCGTTGAGGAAGATAACCGGCAGGGTGACCTTGTCGCCCTCATTGCCCTCGATCTTCTCGACGGTGATGACATCGTCGGTGGCGACCTTGTACTGCTTGCCGCCCGTGTTAACGATTGCGTACATGTTTACTTGCCCTTCATGCATCAGTTAGTGCAACAGCCGAATATAGTAGCAGGCGAAAATACCCCCGTCAACGAGTATGTGGAGCAAATCCACAAGTTCGCACAGGTATGGGGCTGACGAGTCGGCCCTCGTCGTCCTCGCATGCTTGATTCTGACGCTCGACATCGTAGGAGCAGATGGTCACGAGGTCTTGCATACCGGTGGAAACAATAGGTGCATCCACGCCCGGGGTCAAGCCCTGCAACAAAACATCAGCAGCAGAAAGCAAAATCTCCGGACGCATGGAGCCCTCGTTGTCGGCATGGGTGTCGAGCATGAGCACCAAATGGTCCGGGCGCTCCCCCGCCGTGAGCTCATAGCCCACGAGCGTGTGGTCCAAATCCAAGCGCTTGCTCTTTTTTCCGCGCGCGTAGTCGATGCCGTGGCCCGCGCGCAGCGTGTCGATCGCACGACGCACCTCGTCGGCGCTTACGGGCGCCTCGGGATCCAAGTGCAGGTCGATGCGATACGACAGGCGCGTGAGCTGCGCCGTCAACGCCGGCGTGCGCACGTCGATGTACGCCGCCTCGATGGGCGCCAGATCGGCCGGAGACGCCGCAGCCAGGCGCCCAAACGCCTCGTCGAGCGCCACGAACTCGGTCATAAACAGGTCATACCACTCGCAGGTCGACGACGTACCAACCGGTAGCGCCGAAGAGAAGCCCACGCGCATGTGCGGAGAGAAGCCCTGCGTGACGGCATAGGGAAGTCCCGCACGGCGCACGATGCGCTCAATGGTATGGATTACTTCGAGATGGCCCAGGTACTTAAGGCGATCGCGCTTGCCATAGCGAACACGAAGTCTAAAGAGCGAGGGGTTGTCGGTCAGGCGCTCACTCATGCGCGATCACCCATCAATACATTCTTGGCGTGGAGCGTGGGGCAGATCCCGCAGCCGGTGCACGACGTGCGGGTACAGTCGGGAGTCGTGACGCCCTCGAGCGAGCGACGGTACTCGCGCTCGAGGAAGCCGCGCGTGCAGCCGGGGCTCACGTGCTCCCACGGCAGGCGCCAGTCCAACTCGTAGGGCAGGTGCACGAGCTCATTGAGGTCGATGCCGTTTTTGGCAGCAGCTTCCTTCCAGTTATCGAGCGAGAAATGCTCTACCCAGGCGTCAAAGCGAGAGCCCGAGCGCCAAGCATCGATGATGACGGGCGTCATGTCACGACCGGCGCGGGAAAGCGCGGCCTCGATGAGCGAGGTCTCGGCATCGTGGTAATGCACGCGGACGGCACGGTTGCGAACGCTCGTGATAAGCAGCTTCTGGCGACGCTTGACGTCGTCGTAGTCGAGCTGCGGGCACCACTGGAACGGCGTGGCAGCCTTGGGGATAAAGACCGAAACCGAGATCGACACCGAAATCGAGCCGCGACGAGCCTTGGGCACCACGGAACGACCGAGCTCCAGCACGTGATCGGCCAGATTGGCGATGGCCACGATGTCCTCATCGCGCTCGCCGGGAAGGCCCATCATAAAGTAGAGCTTCATGCGGTTCCAACCGGCCTCGAAGGCCGCCTTGGCCGCACGGTCCAGGTCCTCCTCGGTCACGTTCTTGTTAATGATGTCGCGCATGCGCTGGCTGCCGGCCTCGGGCGCGAACGTCAGGCCGCCCTTCTTTTCGCCGGCAACCGACTCGGCCATATCCACGCCAAACGAATCCAGGCGCTGCGACGGAATAGACACGCGAATACCCGTATCCTCCAGGCGACGGTTGAGCCTGCCGAGCACGTCGCGAATGCAGGAGTGGTCGGTCGTGGAGAGCGAGGTCAGCGACACCTCGTCATAGCCGGTCTTTTCCAGGCCCTGAATCACCGACGAGACGATCTGGTCGGCCGAGCGCTCGCGCACCGGGCGATACGTCATGCCGGCCTGGCAAAAACGACAGCCGCGGGCGCAGCCGCGCAGGATCTCGATAGACAGGCGGTCGTGAACCAGCTGCGCATAGGGCACGCACGACTGCGACAGCGGATTCGTGGCGCCGAAATCCTCGACGACGCGCTTGTAGACCACGGTCGGCGCATCCTTGCCCTCACGTGGCACGGTGTAGCCATGCGGCGAGCAGGGCTCGTCATGACGAACCTCATAGAGCGACGGCACGTAGTTGCCGGCAATGGATGCAAGCTGCTCGACAATCTGCGCGCGCGGGACCCCTTCGTCACGCAGGCGGCGATGCAGCTGGCAGGTCTCGAGCAGCGATTCCTCGCCCTCACCGATGAGGATGGCATCGAAGAAGGCCGCGTACGGCTCGGGGTTGTACACCGAGGGACCGCCGGCGATGATGATGGGGTCGTCTTCACCTCGGTCGGCCGCTAACAGCGGAATGCCAGCGAGGTCCAAAGCCTCGAGGAAGTTCGTCACCGCCATCTCGTGCGGCACATGCAGACCGACGATATCAAACGAAGCGACCGGCGCTGCACCCTCGAGCGATAGCAGCGGAATACCCGCCTCGCGCATGGCGTCGCCCATATCGGGCCACGGCACATAGCCGCGCTCGCAGGAGATGCCCTCGGCCTGGTTAAGGATGTTGTAGAGGATGGCGATGCCCTGGTTGGGCAGACCAACCTCGTACACATCCGGGTAGATCAGGCAGCAACGGTAGTCGGCATCGGCCTTGGAAAGCGTGCCCCACTCGTGATCGATATAGCGGCTCGGCTTCTCGACCTTGGCGAGCAACGGCTCAATTAAATGAAAACAATCCTGGTACGGAACGCGCAACGGAAAACCCCTAAGCAGCGAGATCTGATGCGTCCTGGTAGGACGCCATAGGACGGGTAGCGCCCGCGACCGTGGTCACAAGATCGCGAACGCGGGAAAACGTGGCAGTGACCACCTCATTGGCACGGCTGTAGTCGACATCGCGCTCGTAGAGCGAAACGAGCGCACGGCCCATGCCATAGGTGCCCGCGGCAGCAGTGAGCGCCTTGACGGCAAACCCAATATGCGGCGTCTGCTTGACGAGCGCGCGGGTGACCGCGCGGATCACAAGACCGCCGGCAAGCACGCCGGCGACCTCGTAGCCGCGCTCAGGCTTAATGCCGCGTCCAAAGACGGCAGCGAGCTCAAAGAGCATGCCCACCTGCGCCAGCGCCATAACGGGATAATCGGCGCCCGGCAAAAACACCAGTGCACCGGTCGCCATATTGGTGAGCGCGCACGAGGTGATGATACGGTTGGCCGCCGCGATGCGCATGAAGGCAAAGTTCGCCGCAAAAGCCGTTTCCTTGTCGGTGCGATCGAGAATCCAGCGGGCAAGCGTCTCGAGCAGATACGTCTTATCGATTGCCGCTACCACGCCGAGCATGGGCGTGGACTCCTCGATAAACGGCACCTCCACAGCAGACTCGGCAAGCACGCACACGGGCGCGCCGGCGATCACGAGCTCCTGCACGGCACTCTCCAAGCGGTCGGAACCACACGAGAGCACCAGCACCACATCGGTATCGGTCTTTGGAGCAATTCGCTCCTCCCCCAGACGCTCGACGCGCACAATGCCCGAGGTCGTCTGCGGCACAAAGGCGTCACGCACCGTCTCGGCCAGAAAGCGCGAGGCGGACGAATCCAGATAGACCGAGACGCGCACCGGCGTATCGGAATCCTTCTTAACGGACGCGCCCATCTTAAAAGCGCGGGTCAGCTTATCTACGGGAATTTTCATAGCAAACCCCTCCAGCGGTTACGCGGCGCCCGAACGATGCCGCCATATGGATTGTACGATACCCACCGTCAGCAGCTGAATCATCATCGAAGACGAACCGAAGCTAATAAACGGTAGCGGAATACCGGTAATCGGCATCATGCCGATGCACATGCCGATGTTTTCGAA
>JAXKFZ010000022.1:0-3582 GCA_036550635.1 Collinsella sp.
ACCAAGCTTTCCGAGGAAGATTGCGCCGACGAGCGCCTAAAGACGCTGTGGAATGATTTGAAGGCCTACGACGAGCGCATGTATCGTCGTGCCCGCTACGGCGTGGTCGGGTTCTTCACCAATCTGCGCGGACGGGCCGGAGACAAAACCACACTCGGCCTATACCATCTTGCCTCAAAAATCTTCAAATTCAACTAACTGCTGAGTAATCGCTGCTGATAGGTTGACTGGGCCCCTTGGCCTTTAGTTTGCTACTGCGAACAGTCCTGCTCGCACGGAAAGCACATTAAGTGCTTTCCGGCTCGTGCGGACCTTGTATCAAACTAAAGGCTAAGGGGCCTCTGCTATAAGAATCGATTGTCAGATTATTTGAATTTGAAGATCCTCGACGCGCGGTACACAGGGGCCTGGGCTGAAGGGGATCTAGTAGAGTAGGTTGCCCGGTGGGTCTTGGTTATGTTTGTCGCGAGTTCCGCACGAGCCGAAGAGCACTTAATGTGCTCTTCGTGCGAGCCAGGACTGTAGAGCAGCAAACATAACCAAGACCCACCGGGCAACCGGACGAGCTAGTTTACTTCGCAGCACCCGGGATGCCGTGGGAGGTTTTGGCGGTTTTGGCTCCGTTTACGATGGCGGTCTGTAGGGCCCTTACGGCGAGCATGCCCAACAGGTCTAAGGGTACGGCGGCGCTTGCCTGGGCTCCTAGCTTGCCGCTGGCGAGGGTGTAGATGGTGTCGCCGTCGTTGGTGGTGTGTGTGGGGCGGATGGCGTGCGCGTAGGCATCTGCTGCCATCTGGGAGACCTTGGTGGCCTGCGCTTTAGTGAGCTCCACATTGGTGACGATGCAGCTGATGGTGGTGTTGGTGCGGTCGAGCGGCATCTGCATAGAGCCGGCGGCGGCAAAGGCTGCGAGCTCCATGTCGACGATCTGGTCGCTATCTGCTGCAGCGCGCATGCCAGCGACCCATTCACCGGTGAAGGGGTCGACGACATTGCCGCAGGCGTTGACGGAGACCACGGCACCCACCTGAACAGGGCCGAGTGCCACGGCGGCGGCGCCAAGGCCGGCCTTCATGCAGGTGGCGGGGCCCATGAGCTTGCCCACGGTGGCGCCGGTGCCGGCACCTACATTGCCCTGCTCGAGCGTGGCAGGGGTGTGGTCGAGCGCCTCGCGCACGGCGGAGATGCCAGCCTCGATGTCGGGGCGTACGGTGGGGTCGCCAAAGGCGAGGTCGAAGATGCAGCTGGAGCACACGATGGGCACCTGCGTGGGGCCGACGGGAAGGCCGATGCCGCGGCTCTCGAGCTCGCGGGCGACGCCGCTTGCGGCCTCCAGACCAAAGGCCGATCCACCCGAAAGGCAGACGGCGTGGACTTTGTCCACGGTGTTCTCGGGACGCAGCAGGTCGGTCTCGCGCGATGCCGGGGCACCGCCGCGAACGTCAACACCGCCGGTGGCGCCCTCGGGTGCCACGATTACGGTGCAACCGGTGCCGGCCTCCTCGTCCGTATAGTTGCCAAAGCAAAAGCCATCGACATCGCAAACGTCAATGGCCTCAAGCAGTGTGTCCATGTTTTACTCCTATCGGTTTTCCGCCGGGCCTTATGCCCGGTCGGGATCCGTACGGTACGCCAAAATTGTAGGCGCTGGGGGATACCCAGCGCCAGATGCAATTACGATAGTTTTTGAATCGCGCGTGCGACGCGAGCGATGGGCAGGCCCACCACGTTATAGAAGTCGCCCGAAATATCGTGCACGAGCATGCGGCCGCCTGTGCCTTGGATGCCGTAGGCGCCGGCTTTGTCCATTGGCTCGCCGGAGGCGACGTAGCGCTCGACCTGCTCGTCGGTGAGCTCATAGAACGTCACGTCGGTCACATCGACAAACGACAGGCTCTCGGCGGCATGCGGAGCCGTAGCATCGCCGGCTTTAACGATACAGACGCCGGTTGCGACCTGGTGCGTGCGCCCCGAGAGCTCGTGGAGCATGGTGCGGGCTTCGTCATCGTTTGCCGGCTTACCCAAAAGCTTACCATCGAAGGTGACGATGGTGTCGGCCGCGATGGTCAGCTCATTGGGCTCGGCGTGCTCGGCGGCAACGGCGGCAGCCTTAGCGCGTGCTAAGCGCTCGACAAGCGTAAGCGGGGTCTCGTCTTCAAAAGGAGTCTCGTCGATGTCAGCGGGAATGACGCGGATGTCGTAGCCCGCTTCGCGCATCAACTCGATGCGGCGCGGTGATTGCGAAGCCAAAATCATAGCTGAATGCCCTCGGCAACCTTCTCGACAGCCTTGTCGCCGGCGAGCGTACGCAGCAGCTCAAGCGCAAAGGGGAGCGACTGGGCCATGCCGCTGGCAGTGATGATGTTGCCGTCGTGTGTGACCTTGTCGCCGGTATAGGCGCCCTCGGGGAAGCTCTTCTCAAAGCCGGGGAAGCACGTGGCGTGGCGTCCCTCGAGCAGGTCAAGCTCGCCCAGGATAAACGGGGCGGCGCAGATGGCGGCAACATGCTTGGTCGCGGCGAACTCACAGACTACGTCGCAGACGCGCTGGTCGGCGCGCAGGTTGGTGGCGCCGGGCAGACCGCCGGGCAGCACGACGCAGTCATACTCGTCAAAGTTAATCTCGTCAAAGAGTGCGTCGCAAGTGACGGGAATCTGCAGCGAGCTTACGACCTCGCGGGTGGGCATGATCGAGACGAGCGTGGCGCGCACGCCGCCGCGACGCATGACATCGACCATGGTCAGGCATTCAATCGTTTCAAAGCCATCGGCGGCAAGAACGGCAACGCTGGGCATAAGGGTTCCTTTCAAAAAGCGGCATACAATTAGCCGTCTTATACCCCGAAGACCCCCGCTTGCCACGCACCATTCCCCAGTGATTTTTTGGGTAGCTAATTTGGGACGGGGCTGTTTTAGCTACCCCTATATTCCTGTCGGTATTTGTTCCAACCCAAATATGCGCCAACTGCCAAAGGGTAGCTAAAACAGCCCCGTCCCAAATTAGCTACCCCGGGAGCCCCGCTCCAAAAAAGACTGGTCGTGCCTGGGTGTTGCGCACTAGGAGGGGCTTGCGGTGCGGCGATAAAATCTCGGCATCCGTCATCTTTCGCAACATGAGGAGCTGATGTGCGATGATAGGCCTTAGGGTATCCGATCTTCTCGTTTTGCTAGTTGTATTTGGTGGTGTCTCGGCTGTCGCCTTCGCTGTTATCTTGAACAAGGAATCGTCGAATAAGCCTCAGCCTCCGCAGTCCAATCCATACCAGCAAATGCCTCCGGCGCAGCAGGTCCCGCCGGCGCAGCAGGTGTCAACCATGGTCGATGATGCTCAGCCAGTTGAGCCTACTTATTTCTGTGCCCAGTGCGGGTCAAAGCTGGAGACAAATGCTTCCTTCTGCCAAAACTGCGGCGCTCCTGTCAACCATCAGTGATTTTTCTGGGGCGGGGATTAAATAAGGCTCTGTTAGACCAGGATTGACATACATGTGTCCCCACGGTGCCATATCGTTGACCCCATAGACCGCGATGATGGGGGCAGCATGAACGCCGAAGACCTGGTCCTCAACTTCAAGAAGGGCATGGC
>JAXKFZ010000023.1:0-4720 GCA_036550635.1 Collinsella sp.
CAGTGGTCTACGGCCGATGGCGAGAACTGCACCGTCTACACGCGCGACGGCAATGTCTACACGGGCGTGGTTCTTAACACCGAGCCTTCGGCGCACGTGGCCGACGAGCCGGTCAAGACCATCGAGAAGAACATGGAGATCCTGCTCGACGAGAACGTCGACAGCAAGGACGATGTGCTCGAGCTGGGTATTCAAACCGGCGACATCATCGCTATGGATCCGCGCACCACGGTAACGGAGAGCGGCTTCATCAAGAGTCGCTTCCTTGACGACAAGCTGTCCGCGTCGATTCTGCTGGGTCTCGCCCGCGCCGCCGCCGCTGGCGAGGTGACGCTTTCGCGCAAAGTGTCATTGCTCTTTACCGTGTACGAGGAGGTCGGCCATGGCGGTGCCTTTGTGCCGGCCGACACGCGCGAGATGATCAGCGTGGACATGGGCTGCGTGGGCGACGACCTGGGCTGCACCGAGCGCATGGTTTCGATTTGCGCCAAGGATTCGGGCGGTCCGTACAACTACGACCTGGTGACCACGCTGTCCAACATCGCGCGCGAGCTGGAGCTCGATTACGCCATCGATGTGTATCCGCACTACGGCTCGGACGTTGAGGCCACGCTCTCGGCCGGCTACGACATCCGTCACGGCCTGATCGGCCCCGGCGTGTATGCGAGCCACAACTACGAGCGCAGCCACATGGACGGCGTGCGCAACACCTACGAGCTCGTCCGCGCCTACGTACAGCGCTAGGGGAGCAGCTTGCGACTCTGTTGACCAATTGCTCTAAGGCCCGATTGCTCGGGCCTTTTTTCGCTTCAGTCTGTTTAGTATTATGCTGTATGTAGCTAATTAACTTTACGTTTAGAATACTTAACGAGGTGATGCGGCGTATGGATACATCTGAGTACTTGTCTATGGGTGATGCTGCCCGCCTGTTGGGCGTTACGAAAGCCCGCATATCTCAGCTTGCCGCATCGGGAACGCTCGCGTGCGATATTGTGGGCGGACGGAAGATGGTTGAGTATGATTCTGCGGTCGCTTATCAAAAGGTCCGCAAACGTGGACGCCGTCCTGCGGCCGATGTGGGGCGCAAGTTTACGCTGATGTCCGCCGATTACGAGGTTGCACGTGTTTCGTTTGATCCGACGCGCGAGTTTTCCTTCGAAATCGCCGAGGTACTCGATGCGCAGAGGATGCCGTTTGGCACGTGCTCGAGCTCTTCTCCTACGGTGAATAAACGGGAGCTCAACGCGTGGTGGGGGCATCGGTCGGTACCCGATGTTCGCCCCGGGCTTATCTCGCGCTACCGCGAGCTGGGGATTGTCAACGGCACTGAGGTGCCGGTTCAGTGTCTGGGTCTCTCGCTTTCGGATTGTTATTGGCTGCGGCCGGCCGATTGCGGCGAACTCAAATGGCAAAACATCAATTACTTTGAGAACGAATTTGAGCGATCGGCGCCCGAAGAGCGTTCGGGTTGGCTGGAGGGCATCGGTCTTAAAAATCCCGACAACACATCCGAGGGCGAGCTTCCTAAATCGTGGATGATTCGCAACGGTGTTCGCGTTCTGGTCAAGGGGTGCGGCATGGACGACCAACGGCCCTTTAACGAGGCGGTTGCAACGGCTCTACATCGTCGCTTGCTGTCGGAGGGTGAGTTTGTTCCTTATACGGTTGAGCGGATGTTCGATGGCCCTGTGTGTCTGTGCGACGACTTTCTTGATGGCCGCGAGGAATACGTTCCGGCTGTTTACGTTAAGGGCGTACTTGGTAGCCAGCGGGGAAACTCGACATACGATCGATACTGTCGCTACCTTGGCAAGCATGGTGCCAATGAGGCCGCTGTGAGAAGGTCTATGTCGCAGATGATTGTCTGCGATGCCCTTTTGGCCAACAGCGACCGCCATTGGCGAAACTTCGGCATCATCCGTAATGTCGACACCCTGGAGATAAAACCTGCTCCGCTGTTCGATAGCGGCAACTGCCTGTGGTACAACGTGCCAACTGCTGTGCTCGCAGCTGGGGAGTTTGGGTTTTCCGCTAAGCCGTTTGGGCCCGACCCTTCCGTCCAGCTGGCGCTTGCGGACTCACTTGATTGGTTCGACTCATCGCGACTCGACGGATTTGTTGATGAAGCGATTGAGATTCTTTCGCAGAGCAAATGGGCCACGGCGGAGGGTCGACTCGAGGCCATTTGCCGCGGTCTGGAGCGTCGCGTTATCGAGGTTAGTGCCTCTGTTGAGGTGCTTCGACACGTGCAGCGATAATCCCGCGGCTACCTGATAGCGCCGGTTACGGTGCCGCCGCCGAGGACGACGTCGCCGCGGTAGACGACGACAGCCTGGCCGGGGGCGATGGCTCGCTGCGGCTCGTCAAAAGTCAGCAGCATTTGCCCGTCTTCGCCGCGCGTAAGGGTCGCTGCTTGGTCTTTCTGACGGTAACGGTACTTGGCGCCCACGCGAATGCCGCCGGCATCGAGTTCTGCCTCCATGCGGTCGGCAGGGGCGCTCCAGATCCAGTCGTCGGCCGTGAGTGCTGTGGCCGTTAGGTCCTCGGCCTCGCCCAGATGCACGGTGTTGTTGGCGGCATCGACGCCCGTCACATACACGGGATGCGCCATCGCGACGCCCAAGCCCTTGCGCTGGCCGATGGTATAGCGCAACGCGCCGTTATGGCGTCCGACCACGCTGCCGTCGCGCCACACAATGTCGCCCGGTGCAGCGGGATGTCCGCAGCGGCGCTCGATATAGCCCGCGTAGTCACCGTCTGGAATAAAGCAGATGTCCTCGCTTTCGGCCTTCTGGGCGTTGGTAAAGCCTTGCTCGGCGGCTATGCGGCGCACGTCGCGCTCTTTGTCTAGGCCTGCCAGCGGAAAGATCGTGTGCGCCAGGCGCTCCTGCGTAAGCGAATATAAAAAGTAGCTCTGGTCCTTTTTGGGATCTTCGCCGCGATGCAGCTGCCAGGTGCCGTCTACTGTCTGGCTTGTTTTGGCGTAATGACCCGTTGCGATGTAGTCGCAGCCCATGTCCAGCGCCGCACCGAGCAACGCGCCAAACTTTATGTGGCGGTTGCAGATGATGCACGGGTTGGGCGTCAGCCCCTCCTGGTAGGCGTTCACAAAGCGCTCGATAACGCTGTGGTCGAAGGTCTGCTGCAAGTCGAGCACATGGTGGGGTATCCCCAGACGCTCGGCGACGGCCTTCGCATCGGCGATGTCGCGGTCGACCTTACTCATGCCCGTGGCGGGATCGGGCGCGGGGCAGGTGAGGCGCATGGTGGCGCCGACGCATTCGTAGCCCTGGCGCTTGAGCAGGTACGCGGTCACGCTGGAATCGACACCGCCACTCATGGCGACGAGCACGCGCTTGTTGTGCATGGGGAGGTTCTCCTTGGTGGCATGTGGCCAAAAAAGAAAAGCGGCGCGGGAGGCTGGTTCCGCGCCGCAGACATTGTAGCAAGTTCGGGCGTCATGTGGGACGCCCTGTTGGGATGAGCCCAGGCTGCCAGAAGAGAGGAGACCGGCTCGTCCCTGGGTTCAACCTATGGACGAGGCTCTAGTCCTGGAAGAGCGCCGTGGACAGGTAGCGCTCGCCGGTGTCGGCGAGCAGCGCCACGATGGTCTTGCCCTCGTTCTCGGGGCGCTTGGCCAGCTGCAGCGCGGCCCACACGGCGGCGCCGGACGAAATGCCCACGAGCACGCCCTCCTTGTGGCCCACGGCGCGGCCGGTCGCAAAGGCGTCGTCGTTCTCGACGGGGATGATCTCGTCATAGACCTGGGTGTCGAGGACGTCGGGCACAAAGCCGGCGCCGATACCCTGGATCTTGTGCGGGCCGGCTTGGCCCTTAGAGAGCACCGGGGAAGTGGCGGGCTCAACGGCGACGACCTGAATCTCGGGGTTCTGCTCCTTGAGGAACTCACCCACGCCGGTCACGGTGCCGCCGGTGCCGACGCCGGCGACGAAGATGTCGACCTCGCCGTCGGTGTCATCCCAGATCTCGGGGCCGGTCGTGGCCTTGTGGATGGCGGGGTTGGCGGGGTTCACAAACTGGCCGGCGATAATGCTGTTGGGGGTCTTCTTCTGCAGCTCCTCGGCCTTGGCGATGGCGCCCTTCATGCCCTTGGAGCCGTCGGTGAGCACGAGCTGTGCGCCGTATGCCTGCATAAGCTTGCGGCGCTCGACGGACATGGTCTCGGGCATGGTGATGATCACCTTGTAGCCGCGGGCAGCCGCCACCGAGGCGATGCCGACGCCGGTGTTGCCACTCGTGGGCTCGATGATGGTGTAGTCGCCGCCGCGCACGAGCTTGCCGGCCTTCTCGGCCTCGTCGATCATGTTCTTGGCGACGCGGTCTTTGACGGAGCCGGCGGGGTTGAAGTATTCCAGCTTGACGAGCACGCGGGCCTTGAGGTCCTCATCGGCCTCAAAGTGAGTGAGCTCCAGAAGCGGAGTGTGGCCGATAAGCTGATCGATGGACGTGTAAACATTGCTCATAGTGAACCTCCAAAGTGTTCAAATGACTGGATACCGTGTGGTTTTACGGTGTGTGTAGCAGCGAAACCCATAAACCTTCTGGGTTGTGCTTTTTGCTGTTGGCAAGCATAGTAGACAGTAAAGCCTAGTAACGCAATAGGAAATAGAAGATTATTACGAGTCGATTAACCAGCTTGACGGGAATAGGTATTTTCAAAACAAATTTTTCGGCTAGAATTTCTACGGACTAAATGACC
>JAXKFZ010000155.1:0-2332 GCA_036550635.1 Collinsella sp.
CGAGGAGTAAATCGTGCCTGAGGTTGACGCTGCACAGCTCGAGGGTGAGGCAATGCTCTCAGATCGCATCGCCGATCTCGTCGAATATCTCGTTGTTCAGATCGTCGACGACCCGGATTCCGTGAGCCTTGAGGTCATCGATGGTGACGACGCCTCTACGATTGAGGTTTCGGTCGCCGAGGATGACGTCGCTAAGGTCATCGGCCGTCGTGGCCGTACCATCAAGGCCATTCGCACGCTCGCCCGTGCACTGGCCGCTCGCCTCGACACTGCTGTCGAGGTAGAGGTTCTGGGCTAGGACCTTGAGGTTCCAGTACAAAAACATCGCCCGTGTTGTCAAGCCGCACGGAAGGAAGGGGGAGGTCCTCGCGCAGCCGCTGCGGGGGCTTCCTTCTGTATTAGAGCCGGGTATGCGCGTCGCCCTGACGCCGCCGGCGCTCAAGCGCGACCGCTTTTGCACGGTCGTGTCCGTCACCGATACGGGCGATGGCGATCTGGTCTCGTTTGAGGGCATTGACGACTTGACGGCCGCCGAGGGCATCACGGGATGCTATGTGTTGGCAAATCGTGACGATTTTGAGCTCGATTCACTCGACGCCGCCTATACCGACCTGATGGGTCGCGAGGTGGTCGACGAGCGCTTCGGTTCACTCGGCACGATCGTCGAGATCATGTCGACGCCCGCTAACGATGTTTGGGTTGTCGAGGGTGATCGGTACGGCGAGGTACTGATTCCCGTGATCGAGCAGGTTGTGCTCGATCTTCCCGACACAGGAACAATTTCCGTCCACGTTATGGACGGCCTGATCGATATGGACAAGTAGGGAGGACAACATGCTGATTGAGACCCTTTCGGTCTTTCCCGAGATGTTTGAGCCCGTCATGTCCACATCGATTTTGGGCCGCGCCCGCAAGGCCGGCCTTTTTGATTTTAAGGCGTATAACCTGCGCGACTGGACGCACGACCGCCATCGTACCGTCGATGACGAGCCGTACGGCGGCGGGCAGGGCATGCTCATGAAGGTCGAGCCTATTGCCGAGGCCATCGAGGCTATTAGCTCCGAGGGTCCTAAGCCCACCGTGGTGTTTTTTACCCCCTGTGGCGAGCCCTTTACACAGCATGTGGCCGAGCGCCTGCTCAAAAGCGAGCGCCTGCTGTTTGTGTGCAGCCGTTACGAGGGTGTCGACGAGCGTGCCTATGCGTATGCCGACGAGCGCCTGTCGATCGGTGATTACGTGCTCACGGGCGGCGAGCTTCCCGCTATGGTCGTTGCCGATGCCGTCGTACGCCTGATTCCCGGCGCCCTTGGTGACGAGATGAGCAACGTCGACGAGTCGTTCTCGACCGCCGAGGACGGAGGCCTGCTCGAGTATGCGCAGTACACTCGCCCTGCTGAATTCAACGGCGAGGGCGTGCCGCCGGTGCTCGTGAGCGGTGACCATGCCAAGGTTGACGCCTGGCGCCGTAAGAATGCCATCGAGCGCACCTGCCGCTGGCGTCCCGACCTGATCGAGACGGCACGGCTTACGCCCCAGGAGCGCGCATACGCGCAGGAGATTCTGGACGCTTCGTATTCGCAGAGCGAGGAGTGAGAATGGTTCCATCGCAGCATTCCGCGTTGAGGGGCGCTTTTGAGTGGGTCGCGGTCATCGCGATCGCGCTCGTGGCCACCTTCCTGATCCGCACCTTTGTGGTCGAGCCCTTTGTGGTACCCACCGGCTCCATGGAGGACACGATCGAGATTGGCGACCAGATCCTTGCACAAAAGGTGAGCCTCGAGCTCGGTCAGCCCGTCAAACAGGGTGATATCGTGGTGTTCCACAACCCCGATGCCACTTCCGAGCATGATGTTCTTGTCAAGCGTGTTATTGCCACGGCCGGCCAGACGGTCGACCTGCAGGACGGCAAGGTGGTCGTTGACGGCCAAGCGCTCGACGAGGACTATACGACGGGCATGAGCTGGCCGCTTTCGGTCCAAGCGCCTGGCGCCCAGGTGAGTTATCCCTACACCGTTCCCGACGGGTGCGTGTGGGTGATGGGCGACAACCGCGAAAACTCTGCCGACTCGCGCTACTTTGGTCCCGTCGATCGCTCTGATTTGATCGCTGTGGCGCTTGTGCGCTACTGGCCGCTCAACCGCATCGGCGCTATCGATTAAAAACCGCTATAGTACAGTACCTAACCGTGTATTCGTTTCGACGAGGGGATATTAGAGGCATGAACGCTTCATCGCTTTCCTTCCAAGACATCATCCTGCGCCTCCAGCAGTACTGGGGCGAGCAGGGCTGCGTCATTATGCAGCCCTATGACTCCGAGGTCGGTGCCGGTACC
>JAXKFZ010000156.1:0-2248 GCA_036550635.1 Collinsella sp.
GCGAACGATGAGCTCGTAGTAACGGCCCCAGTTCCATACGGGCATGGCGATGCCGGTGACTTTGCCGTCGACCAAGCGGTGAAGCCCGTAGGCCGTTGGGTCTTCGAGCGACTTTGACATGTCAGCGCCGGTCATGACGCTTACGCCTTCGCGGCACATGGCTTCGGCAAGACCACCGGCGGGAACATCGCCCCAGGTGAGGATGACCTGCGCGCGCGGGTCGAGCAGCGAGGCGCCAATCGCAAAGGCGTTGATCTCGCTGAGTGCGCCCGAGGCGAAGACCGACGCGTGGTAACCGATGCGGTGGTTGTCCGCCATGCTGGCCGCAAGGGCGCCCAGCAGAAACTTGGCCTCGTACATCTTGCCAAAGTACGAACGGACGCTTTGATGGGGAAGGCCGATAGAGCAGTTGAGGAACCGAACCCGGGGATACTCAACGGCAGCCCTGAGCGTGTATTCCATCAGGCGGTGCGAGGTCGAGAAGATGACGTTTGCTCCATGTTTGACAGCCGTTTCCACGGCGGCGTAGAACACATCCGGATCGTGACAGTCCTCGAACGCCTCGGTGCGCACGATACCGCCAAAGTGCTCATCGAGATACTGACGCCCTTGGTCGTGCAGGCTGTCCCAGCTCGACGTCGCACAGGGGAACTCATGGATAAAGGCGATGCGCAGGGGGTTGGCCGTCGAGTAGACGGTCTTGCCCATAAAGAAGTTGAGCACGCCAGAGGTGGACTTGGCGGGCGTCTCCTCCTCGTCGACGCTCGGTGCTTCGACAAGATCGACCTTGTCCTCGTCATTTTTGCCGGCAATGACCAGCTCGCGCCAGATCTTGCACAGGCGGTTTACGACGATATCCGTTGGCGTATCCAGCAGGCGGTCCTGGTTGTACACATTGAGGTAGACGAGCATGGCGTCGGCGGGCGTAATGTCTAGGTGATCGCCGCCTGCGCGAAGGTAGGCACGCTTAAAGAGCAGGAAAGTGTGGCGCAGGTAGTCGACCTTTTTCTGCGGCCATTTTTCGATAAGGTTCTGACCGAGCATCTTGGCGAGCGTCTCGTAGCTTCCCTCACGCGAGAACTCGATCTCGTATAGGGGGCAGACGCGCCAAAACGCGCAGAACTCGCCGTACAGGCGGCTTTCGACGGAATCCCATGTGCCGGGGTAGAGACGGGTGACCTTGGCCGAAACCGTCGGGGCGTCCAGGAATTTGAGGACACTGACGCGTTTGTTGCCTTCCTGGACATAGAACCGATGCATGAACTCGGTGACGATGATGGGGTCGCGATAACCCTCGGTTACCTGGATGTCGTAGAGGTTGGACCACTTGCGGGCGAACTCGGTGCCAAACGGCAGTAGGGGCATAAAGTTGCATGAAAAGGCGGACTGACGGCCCTTGGTAACCGTACCGACGACCATTTCGAGCGGAATGTCTCTCAGGCCGACATTCTCTCGCTGGCCTAAGGGGAGCTGGGCAACCAAGCTATCGAGGTCCGTGAGGTACGGATACTCGCTTTGACTAATGGCGCGTCGACGTCCTTGCTCGCCGCGCTTGCGTGCTTGACGGTAGGCCTCTTCCATGATGTTGCTCCCTTAGTCGTTTAAACAACTATATGAACCATGGTACCACGAATGAAAACCACAACAAAGGTGCCTGTCCCCTTTGTGGTGGTTTAGGCAATGATGGGGGCGATGGCGCGGATGCAGGCGTCGGCTGCCGTGAAAGTAGTGCTGTCGTCGCTGACGATAAAGATGATCTTTCCTTTGATGCCAAAGTCGCCGATTTCGCTAAAGAGCACGTAGGGCTCCTTGTCAAAGCCCGAGATGGGAAGCACGGCGGCCTTGGTGGCGTCGGTGAGCTCATCTGCCAGCGCGTCCAGTGAAGCCCACTTGGACGTGTCCTTGACCGCGACGGGTACGGCCACGCGCCCAAAGGGCATCAGATGTACGAGCGTGTTCTTGGAGATGTTGGAGTTGGGCACAATGATGGTTTGCCCGCAGGCATCTTCGATGGTCGTGTGGCGCCAAGTGATGTCTTGGACCACGCCCGACACACCGCCGACCTCGATATTGTCGCCGGGCTTGATGATGCCCATAAAGGTCACCTGCATGCCGCCGATAAGGTTTGAGAGTGTGTCCTGGAAACCCAGGGAGATAGCGATGCCGCCGACGCCAAGAGCGGCGACGAGCGCGTTTGCGTTAATGCCAAAGCAGTTGTCGAGGATAAAGCTGCCGCCAATCATCCAGA
>JAXKFZ010000024.1:0-1524 GCA_036550635.1 Collinsella sp.
CGTTGCCCAAGTGCATGCGGCCCGAGGGCGACGGGGCAAAGCGGCCCACGACGGGGGTGGGCGCTGCCGTTGCTGGTGCGTCCGCGGCGTGTGTTGCTATGTTGCGTGCGTTGATATCCATGCGGACGAGTATAGCGCGGGACGCGATGGGGAGGCGTCGCTGTGGTCCGTAAGTTGTCGGGGCCCCGCATTGCGTGTGACGGGCTGCAGACTCGGTGCTTTGATTCCCGTCCATCAACTTGGCACCTTAGACGACAGAAACCCCGGCAGCTCTTCGCAACTGCCGGGGTTTCCGCGGAAAAGGGGGACATGATCCTCGAGCGAACGGCAAAGGGGCAAACCGTTTTCGCTCAACTGCTTTATGCCCCTCGGCTGGCGGCTCAATCAGCGCGTGCCGCGCCCACACAAAGCCGCTACACCTGTGACGGGGCTGTGAAGTGGTATCTATTGCTGGCGCAGGCCATGCCAAGGGTGTCCCTAATGACTAGTCATTTAAGAACGTCCCCAATGACTAGCTGCCGGGGTGCGGGTGTGACTTTCATCCCGTTTGGCGCTCCGGTCGCCTAGATGTTCGCCATGCGTACCCGCAAACGTGGGACAATGGCGCTGTTGGTTTTACAGACAAAGGATGTGCCTATGAACACCCTCGCCGCCAAAGTCAGCCGGCAGCGCCACCTGTTTGCGCGATTCGCTTCCGTCTGCGTGCTCGTCACGCTTGCGTTGTTGCTGCTGCCTGTCGCCGCGCACGCCGACGGCTACTCCATGACCCAAACTTATATCAGTGCCACGGTTGAGGCCGATGGATCGCTGACCGTTGTCGAGGGACGCCAGTTTGATTTCGACGACGACATCAACGGCGTGTTTTGGGAGATCAATACGGGCACCAACCAGCAGGGCGGCACGGCGGGCGTTGACGTGCTGAGTGTCGAGGAAGAGGACACCGCGTTTAACAAAGTCGATAGCGCGAACAAGGGCGATTCTGGCGTCTACACGGTCGAGCAGACCGGTGACGGCGTAAGGATTAAGGTGTTCAGCCCCCACGAGAGCGGCGACAGCGCGATCTATTACGTGAGCTACACCATGACCGGTGCGGTCATGAACTGGGCCGATACCGCCGAGCTCTACTGGAAGTTTGTGGGCGACGGCTGGTCCGCGGACTCCGATGACGTTGAGATGGAAGTGTACTTCGCGAATGCCGCTGCCGGGACGGCGGCCGTCAAGGGCGATAACTTCCGCGCATGGGGCCACGGCCCGCTGACGGGCGATGTATCGCTCGATGCGGACGAACCCATGGTCACCTATACCATTCCCTGCGTGCATCAGGGCGAATTCGCCGAGGCACGCATCGCCTTCCCCAGCGACTGGGTGCCGCAGCTTGCCGCCTCGGGCGAAGAGCGCATGTCAACGATCCTGAGCGAAGAGAAGGAATGGGCCGACGAAGCTAACGCCCGCCGCGCTCACGCTCGCATGATTGCCAATGCACTTGCCGTGCTAAGTGTTGTTGCGGCGGTGGCCTTTACCGGC
>JAXKFZ010000025.1:0-9350 GCA_036550635.1 Collinsella sp.
CCGCCACGACCACGACGCCGGCGGCCGCAATCCAGGGAACCAAGGCAGGCCAGAGCCCCGCGTCGAACGCGCCGGGACTCACCAAGTCGTTGGCGACCAGCGCGGCAAAGGCAGCGGGCGGGATATAGCCCAGGGCCTCGGTAATGCGGGGCGACAGGGTCCGCCCGCGCAAGGCGAACGCCGGCGCGATGCGAGAGAACGCGATAGCAGCCCACGACGACAGCCACAGAACCAAGAACTCGTTAACGGGCATCGCGGGCACCTCTTCCGTCTAATACAGCATCGCACGCCAGCGCAATGGTAATGCCGACCACGACGCTTGCCGGCACGGCAATATTCACGAGGCCCAAGAACTTGCATACGGCGACGGACACCGCGCCCGAAACCGCCGCGACAACGTTGCCGCGCGACAGCCGCTGCGAAAAGAGCAGGCAGATAAAGAGCGAGGTGCAGACAAAGGCTGCAATGGCGGTGGGAACATCGACAACGGCGCCGACGATGGCGCCCATCGTACACGATACGCCCCATGTTGCGATGAGGATCACGTTGAGCACAAAGGACTCGCGCGGGCCCCAATCCTCCCCTTCAACCAACTTGGCAAGCGAGATGCCATATGCCTCCTCGGTGAGTGTCGCGGCAACAGCCAGCGTCTGACGCTTCGAGGCACCCGTCAGATGCGGCGCGATCGATGCCGAGTAAAGCGCAAAGCGCGAGGAGATGGCAGCAACGCTCGCGACGATCGATGCTGCAGGCACGCCCGCCAGCCACAGGTTGCAGATCATAAACTGGCCGCTGCCCGTCACAAACGTGCTGCTCAGGGCAAAGACCATCCAGGGTTCCATTCCCGTCTGCCCCATGATCATTCCGCACGGCGCGCCTATTGCAACATAGGTAAGCATCACTGGCCAGACGATTTTAAAGATCCTAAGGACCATGCCACTCCCATTCTGGTAAGTCGTCTGCAGCGCGCCTCGCAACGCAGCAGAAATATCAACCGGTGGCAATAAAGTTCGCCTACAATTGCCACCGGATCGAAAGACACAACTTTTTAGGAAGTCATTATGACAGCTATCGATCGAGACCGGGCGCGCGCGGCCTTCAAAAGCTACACCGATGCCTACGACGCCACCAACCCACGCATCGCGCTCAAAATCGAGCATACGTACCACGTGGCCGAGGCATGCGATGCCGTAGCGCGCGAGCAGGGCTGGTCGTCAGAAGATATTGACTTGGCATGGCTTTGCGGCCTGCTACACGATATGGGCCGCTTTGAGCAGCTGCGGCGCTGGGACACCTTTAAGGACGCCGAGAGCATGAGCCATGCAACACTGGGCGTCGAGGTCCTCTTTGGCGAGAATCCCGCCGATGCACCCGCCGTAACGAGCATCCGCGACTTTATCGATGACCCGGTAGAAGATGAGCTCATCCGAGCGAGCATTGCCTATCACAGCGATTTCCGTCTACCCGCACAGCTCGACGAGCGCACGCGGAGCTTCTGCGATATCGTGCGCGATGGTGACAAGATCGACATTATGCGCACCATCGCCGACAGCACCGTCGAGACCATCCTTAAGGTGGATGAGGACACGTTTCTCGCCAGCCACTTCTCGGCACCGACGCTGGCCGCCTTTGACGAGCACCGCTGCGTCACGCGCGATGAGCGCGATGAGCCCGCCGACTTCTTGGTGGGGCTTATCTGCTTTATGTTTGAGCTCGTCTATCCGGCAAGCCGCGCGCTGGCGCGCGAGCAGGGCGATATCTACCGCCTGCTCAACGCGCCCTTTGGCATTGCACGGCCTTTTAGCGACCCCACCACGCAAGCGACCTGGGAGCGCCTAAAGAACGAGATGCGCACCTGGCTGGCGCGCGCCTAGCGCTCAAGCTGAGCTAGGAGCTCCTCAACGACCTCGACAGCGTCACCGACAACTTTGTACTGCGCAGCGCCGAAAATGGGGGCATCCGGGTCCTCGTTGATGGCGACAATGCACTCCGCCCCACCGATGCCGGCGAGATGCTGGATAGCACCCGAGACACCGATGCTCACGAGGAGCTTGGGCGAGACCGATACACCCGTCTGGCCAATTTGGTGGCGATACTCCAACCAGCCTGCCTCCACAATGGGACGCGTGCAACCAAGCTCGGCACCCAGGGCATCGGCGAGCTTTCGTATCAGGGGCAGATTCTTCTTGGAGCCGATGCCGCGGCCCACCACGACCAGACGCTCGGCATCGGCAATCGATGCCTGCTGCCCCCACTCCTCGGCGGGAATCGAGATCTCGACACGGGCCTTAACGTCTTCCGCAAGCATCACCTGGGTGATCGTGCTGGAGCGGCTATAGTCAAACTCGGGCGCCTTAAAGATACCGGGGCGCACCGTTGCCATCTGCGGACGGTGGTTGGGGCAAATGATGGTGGCCATCAAGTTGCCACCAAACGCCGGGCGCGTCTGCTGCAGCAAGCCCGTCTCCGTATCCATCGAAAGCACGGTGCAGTCAGCCGTGAGGCCCGTCTGCAGGCGCACGGCAACGCCAGGCGCCAGCTCGCGGCCAAACGCGGTCGCGCCGTACAGAATTGCCTCGGGCTTGCGCTCGGCCACCAAATCGCAGATCAGCCGGGCGTAGACCTCCGCATCGTTCTGGCGCAGGCGCTCGTCGCGACACACTAGGACCTCGTCCGCGCCGGCACAAACCAGGTGTTCGAGGTCCCCGAGCGAGCCCTCGGGGCTCATGCCGACCAGTGCCACCAGACGGCAGCCGCGGGCATCGGCAAGCTCGCGCCCCTTGCCCATGAGCTCGTAGGCCACAGGAGCCACGGCGTCGTGCTCGTCAGTCTGCACGAAGACCCAAATGTCTCGATATGCGTCAAGGTCTACCGCACCGGCGGCCTCGTCGCGCTCGATCGAGATGGCGTTGACGGGGCAGGCGTCGACGCACCCGCCACACAGGATACAGCCGTCGGTTACGCGGGCACAGCGATTGGGGCGCTCGCCCTCCACCACAATGCCGCCCGAGGCGCAGGCGCGAACGCAGCGACCACAGCCGATGCAGGCTTCGCTATCGATAATCAGCCCGCTCATCTATGCCATCCCCTCGATAATCTTGGCAAGTTTTACCGCCTGCTCGGACGCCGTTCCCTCAACGGCCTCGCACGTTTGGTCACGGTCGGGCACAAACGAGCGCACGACCTGCGTCGGTGATCCGGCAAGGCCGCAGCGTGCGGGGTCGGCGTTCACGTTGGCAGCGTTGACCACGCGCACGTCTGCATCCTCGGCCGCGCGAATACCGGCAATACTCGGCATGCGCAGCTGGCCAATCTCCTTGGCAGTCGTCATCGCACACGGCATCTCCAGGTACACCGTCTCCTCGCCGGCATCGCAGCCGTGGACGATCGCCAGCGAGCCACACGTCGTAAATCCCGCGCTCTGCACACAGCTCACGTCGGTCACGCAGGGGATCTCAAAGGCGCCGGCCAGCTCGGGGCCGATCTGGGCCGTATCGCCGTCCACTGCCATCTTGCCGCAGATGAGCAGGTCAAAGTCCTCATCGAGTGCCTCGATGCCGCATTTGAGGGCATAGGTGGTGGCTAGGGTATCGGCACCCGCAAAGGCTCGGTCGGTCAGCAGCAGCGCGTCGTCGGCACCGCGGGCGATGCAGTCGCGCAGCAGCGATTCGGTCGCGGGGATGCCCATCGACACCACCGTCACACGCACGTCCATGCCAAAGCCGATAAAGTCGTCCTTCAGCGCTAGCGCACATTCGAGGGCACTTGCATCGAAGGGATTAATGACCGCCTGCTTGCCATCACGCACGATAGTATTGGTCTTGGGGTCCATCTTGACCTCGGTGCTTCCGGGCACCGCCTTGACGCACACCACCATATGGAAATCACTCATCTTCACGCGTCCCCTTTCTGGACGAGTTCATCCAAGAGCTTCTCCGTAAACAGGTTGCCGCGACCCAGCTGGCCGGCAGGGTCGAGCTGGAGTTTGAGACGCGCCGACTCGACCATGGCCTCGCGGCCGTACATCGTCTCCAAGAAGCCCGCCTTGATCTTGCCGACGCCGTGCTCGGCAGAAACGGCACCGCCCATGGCCGTGACCTCGGAAGCCCACTGGGCAAAGAGTTCTCCACCACGACGGTAGTCTTGCGCGTCGCGCGGCAGGATGTTCACATGCAGATGGTTGTTCCCGATGTGTCCCCAGGCAGCAGACTCAAGCCCGCTTTCGGCCAGCGTGCGGCGATAGAGGGCCACGACATCGGCAAGGCGTGCATTGGGCACCGACATATCCGATCCCAGCTTGGTAATGGTGGGGTCGATGCGGCGACGCTCGTCAATGAGCATATTGACACTCTCGGGGACCGCGTGGCGGAAGAACCGCTGGCACTCGCGATCGACTTCGGTGCGGGCGACCCATGTCGCATCGTCGCGGCCGCCCGCAAGCTCCAGCACCCATCCCAAGTGGTACAGCTCCTCGGTCGCCTGCGCCTCGTCATCGCAGTCGAGCTCCACGTAGACACAGACCTTTGCCTCGTCGTCGAGCGCCGGCAGCGAGGCAAACGCTGTCGACTGCTCGCGCTGGCGACGCAGGATATCCAGGGCGCCAGCATCGAAATACTCAATAGCGGCGGCATGGGACAGCACGGGACGCACGGAATCGGTAAAGGACACGGCCTTGTCTTCGCTATCGAAAAAGCAACTCACACCCCATACGACCGAAGGTGCCGCCTGCAGGGCGATCTCGAGCTCGGTAATGACGCCGAGCGTGCCGCACGCACCGATAAAAAGATCGATGGCGTCCATATCGTCCGCAACAAAATACCCCGAGGCATTTTTGGTCTTGGGCATGGTGTAGTCAGGAAGATCAAGCTCGAATGTATGACCCTCTGCCGTCACAAGCGACAGGTGGCGGCCCTGGGCAAAAGCCTCGCCGCGCTGAAGCTCAAGCAAATCGCCATCAGCCAGCGCGACGTGGAGTCCCGTGATATGCGGGCGCATGGGACCGTAAGCGTAGCTGCGGGCGCCAGAGGCGTTGCATGCCGCCATGCCGCCCAGACAGGCAGATGCCTCGGTGGGATCGGTGGGAAAGAACTGCTCGGGGGACTCTTGGAACTCCTCGTAGGCCTCAAGCGACGCCTGGTCCCAACCAGCGGTCGGCAGTACCTTCTTGCTCAGCTGCTTACGCAGCTCCGAGAGCACAACGCCCGGCTCCACGCGCAGCAGAAATTGGCCTTGTTCATCGCGGCGAAGGCCCAAGTAGCGATTCATACGGGAAGTATTGAGGATATGCCCACCGTGGGGCACGGCACCGGCGGCAAGGCCAGTTCGGGCGCCCTGAACCGTTACCGGAACACGCTCGGCATGGAGCGTTTCCAAAATGGCACGGACCTCGTCTTCCGTTGTCGGAAACGAGATGCTCGACGCTTCGCCCGATGCGCGAGATTCATCGCGGCCATACTCTTCGAACTCGTCGGTGAAGGGTTTGATGGTTGCAGACACGCGAACTCCCCCTTTAGCTAACTACAGTGTTTGCAGGGAGATGTTACCGCATCGTTTCGTCGACGTGTTCGAGACCGTCTCCATAATTGGCGATTTTTACGTTCGTGCAATTCGGCGAACGGCAAGGCTTCCTCGGCAGACGATGCTTTTGACACATATCGCCCCGCCGTCGCCGATCGCGTAAATGTCGCTCGAAAAAAGTTGGAGTATTTTTTACTGACTTTTACCTGCGGAGATGTCAATCCGTCAAGCATTTGGTCAGAAATTGGTCAAGTAGCGGCTGATACGGTCGGCGTCGACAGCCAAAACCGATAGAAGTTTTGGTCCCAGAAGCAGGGAGGTTCCCATGGCATATTACTGGCCCCAGTACGGCGTCGCCATCGAGGTCGACGACGATCCCTATCTCCTGCCTTTCGACGAAGAGGCGTTCCCCGATACGGCGGTCTACCACGTCACCACCGATGTTATCTGCGACCCCGAGTCGTTCTCGGCGCTCGCCCACCACATCGCGCGTATCCACAACATCGAGCTCCCTCACGACTTTGACGAGCTCATCTACTCGCGCCGCCTGATGCTTCACATGCTCTTTGGAGCGGACCCGTCCACGTTCGCACGTGTCTATACCACCAAGGACGCCGCATGAGTGCGAAGAAGCCGCCCCGCCTTGCAGGACTGGGGCGTCGCAAGAAACTCGTCGTTGTCTGCCTGGCTATCGTCTGCGCCCTTGTCGCCGTAGGGCTATACGCCTGGCAGTCGCAGCCCGTGCCCGAAGCGGGCGCCTCAGTCACGACGGCAGAGGGTAAATCGCGCCAAGAAATCCAAGATGAGCTCGATGCCATCGTCCGCGACAACATGATGACGATTTCGGTCGCGCCGGTCGCTCAGCTGCAGGAGAACGGCAAGCTGCGCGTCAACGTGCAAAACGTCCAAGACAATATATTTCCCCAGCGATTCCGCGTCATCCAAAACGACGAGACCATGTACGAATCCGGTGTGGTCGAGACCGGCAAGACAATCGAGACGTGCCCCGCCGGCGACATCAAAGAAGGCGAGGCGTACATCGAGATTCAGGCACTCGATGCCAAGACCCTCGACAGCCACGGCAATCCGACACGTGTCAAGGTACGGGTTGAGCAAGCCGAGAACTAGCCTTCCGGCCGACGCGGCACCGCATGCAATTCACCAGCATTCGTCCAATCATCGCGGGGACGGCCCGCGGCGAATAGAAAGGAACGACCATGGACATCACCAGGAACATGAACGGAGTCAGAGCGCTCGTCGTGGGCACAGGGCTCGCGCTCGCGCTCGCAATAGGCGCCGCCCCGACGCCAGCTATGGCAGCCGGGCGCATTGGAACCACGAAGGTAATGGTCAGGACCGAGATCGACAACGTTGAGTTCAAAGTTCCGACGGTTATTCCCTTCGTCGCCAAGGCCGACGGCACGCTTCAGGGCCCCTCAGAAGACGCGACCACCATCGACAATCATTCGGCCTACGGCATCCATGTCACCAACATGAAGATCGACGCCATGAACACCTGGACCATTGCCGCCGACACCAAGGCCGGAACCGCGCAGAACTCCATCGACTTTAAGGTCGGCCCCGACGGCGCGCTCCAGAACGCCAGCGCCGCAATGCAGGGGACGGGCCTCGATCTTTCCAAGAATGCAGCCTTCGACATGGGCTACCAGGGCATTGCCGGCGGCACGGACAAAATTAAGCTCAAGACAAGCGGAAACGTCGCCCGCGTCACGCGCGACATCTTCCGCGTAACCGGCGAAGGCGATCAGGTTGCGACGATCACCTGGACGGTCGAGCCCGGTGCGCACACGGCATAAGGCCGTCGCCCTGGCCGCCGCCGTCAGCATCCTAGCGTTTGGGCCAGCCATGGCCTTTGCCCAGCAAGAACAGGCGCAGGCCGCCACGCAAGTGACGGTCGACCTCTCGGAGCTCGACCGCGGCGACCGCGAGGAACCGTTGGCGCAGACAGGCGACAGACGATGGCTCTTGGTAGCAGGCGCCACAGCAGCAGGCGCGGGAACCGCCGGCCTCGGTCTGCACATCAAACGCAGCCAGAAACAAAACATGGACAGGCCGCACTAAATTAGCTAAGGAGACCCCATGGCATCGAAGAACCTTTTGCCCGTCGTCGCACTTTGCGGCGCGCTCGCAACCGGAACGCCTGTCGCCGCTTGGGCGACTCCCGTCATGGCAGACTCCTTACCAGCAGCCCTAAGTTCCGCCCCAAATCCGTCGAGCACCATTGCGTGCGAGCGTTTTTCGATCGCACAGGCCGCGATCTCAACCTCGGGATGCCTTCGTCGTAATACGGACGGCTCGATAGTCGTGGATATCAAGCGTTCGAACAAGGCAAACGGCTCCCAGGCGGGGTGCGCCGTCTGCACGTGGCGCTCGGTTGTGCTCGATGCGGATGGCGATCCATGCAATTTAGAGATGCGCATCGACATCGCTTCGGTCGATGACTCGGCGAACGGAGCGAAGGTCGCCTTCGACGGTACGTTTTTTGAGAAAGGAGGCGGTATATGTCTGGGCTGCGCCGCCGCGAATGCAGACGGCACGCAGCCCACCCTCTCATTCACGACATCGTTGCGACTGACCAAAGCCGACACCGATGCCATCGCGGCGGGAGAAGCGTCCCTGCTGTTCTACGCCGTCAGCGCCAAAGACACAGACGCTCATTTCGAGAAGCCAGCCGGATCACTCAGCCTTACACGAGGGATAGAGGCAGGCCCTATTGAAATCGATGCCCACGCGCAAAGCAGGCAACGCATTCTTGCCGACCCGGCGCTTCTCGAAATGGAGTGGAACGGATCCGGAGCCATCGGAATTCTCCCCTCCGCGTTTGACGCCAAGACGCTCCCCCCAAACGACGAACCCATCAACGCAACCATACAAGAAGAGAGCGCGGACAAAGAAGCAGGTGCGGGCGACACGCCGTCGCCGACAAACAGCATCCCAGCTTCTCTCGAAGCACCGAATGAGCCCGCTAACGATCCAAACGATCCCGAGCTCGCAGACAGTCTGGGGCTTGCTGATCCTCAAGAGATCGATGAAGGTAACTGCTGCGTGCTTGCCGCGCTCGACCACACAGAGGTCATCGACGCTGCGAACATCGAAGTTGCCGCTGCCAATCAGCCCGTCCGCAAGTCGGCCATCATCGCATTTCCCGAATCCATCGAAGTCGTCTTTTTGCCATCGGGTGAGGTCGTGGCCCCAACACTGCTCACCTTGTTGGGCGCCAAGAATACTCGAAACGAAATTAAAAAGGTCACGGTTGTCGACCCTGCAACCACCGCCAAGCTGCGTCTATACGCCGTTGCTCCAGATGGAGGCAAGACCTTGGAATTCGATGGCGACACACTCCTAGCCTGGCGACGTCTGGACATTATGCAAGACGTCTCGTATCAGATCGAACTCGAAGGGTTTGATCGTGCCCGCGATGCCAATATCATCGCCGCGGCTATTGAATCCCCACAGCGGCTTATGACACTGCGCTTTGACTACTATCCCTATGTCCCGACAACCACCTGAGGCTTAAATGCTGCGCATCATTCCTAATACCACTTATATAACGTATTAGATGAGTCGCGATGTGCCTCGCATTTCGTTCTGCTACGATTGCCACGTTGGCATCAATACAGGAGGGCTCATGCCGGGCTTGGGAACAATCATCAACGTTGCGCTTTTAGTTGCGGGCGGTCTTTTGGGATTAGCGGGCGGCCGCTTCATTACACCGCGCATCCAAGACACGCTCATGAAAGCATCGGGGCTGTGCGTCCTGTTTATCGGCCTGGGCGGCACCATGCAAAAGATGCTCATCATCGATGGAAAGG
>JAXKFZ010000157.1:0-2084 GCA_036550635.1 Collinsella sp.
CCAGCAAGACCGTCAAGGCCATCGGTCAGGTTCACGGCATTAGAAAGACCGGCGATCATCAGCCAGCAAAAGACAATGTAGAGCCACGGGAACGAAAGGCCGCAGATGGTGGTCGAAAGCACGCCAAGGTCAATCGTCAGGCCGCCGGGAAAACGAATCTCGGGGGCGACGCCGCACCAGTTAACGGCAAGTACCGTAAAGGTGACACAGATAATGGTTAGGCCGATCATCTTGGCATGAGGCGTCAGACCGAGCGAGCGCCCATGCGTAACGGAGGTCAGGTCGTCGATCAGGCCCAGCACGCCTGTCGCCAGCGTGGCGAGCAGCACGAGCACGAGCTCGGTGGTGAGCTTGCCCATCAGCAGGCAGGTCAGCGAAATCGCGACGAGAATGACAACGCCACCCATGGTGGGCGTTCCCTGCTTAACCAAATGACGCTTGGGGCCGTCGGCACGAACCTGCTGGCCGATACCCTCGACCTTGAGCAGCTTGATCCACCACGGCATGAGCAGCAGCGCAATGGCAGCGGCGATGCCAAGCCCCAAAAAAGCCTGATACGTTGGATACGAGGGATTGCCGAACATGGGCTAGCACACACCTTCCACAAAGCGGTCGAGCTCAACAAAGCGGGAACCCTTGACCAGTACAACATCATGTTTTTCAAGCGCGCCGCCCATGCGGTCGAGCACCTGCTGATAATCGGAGAACGCCTGGATGCGGTCCTCGTCCATGCCCATCATGCGCGCAGCATCGGCCATAAGCTGGGCCAGCTCACCACCCACGCACGCCAGCATGTCGAGCTTCTTGGCGGCGGCATAGGCGCCCACGAGCTCATGCATGCGAGGAGCCTCATCGCCCATCTCGCCCATCTCGCCCAGGATCGCCATACGAGACCCCGTGCACGAAAGCGAGCACAGCAGATCGAGGCCAGCAGCCATGGATTCGGCACTGGCGTTATAGGAATCGTCAATGACGCGGGCACCGCTCTTGGCGCGCTTGATCTCCTGGCGGTGACCGGTGATCGTGAGGCCTCTAAAGGCAGCATCGATCTGCTCGGGCGTCACGCCCAGGCGATAGGCAACTGCGGCGGTCTTAACGGCATTTGGGACGGACTGCACGCCGGGGATGGCAAGCATGGTATCGGTCGTCTCACCCTGGCCAAAATCGAGCGTAAAGACCGGACGGCCCTCGTCATCAACACGAATGTCGCGGGCACGGACCTCATCATCGTCCGAGACGCCGGCCAGCATCACGTCGATACCAGCAGGCTGGGCGAACGTATCGCGAATGAACGGCGTAAAGTCGTCCTCGCCGCCCAAAACCAGCAGCGGCAAGAAGTCGCCAGCGGCGCACATACCCTGGACAATCTCGGCCTTAGCGCGGGCGATATTCTCGCGGCTACCCAAAATGCCGATGTGAGAGGTACCAATCTTGCTCACGATGGCAAGGTTGGGATTGGCGGACTGGGACAGGCGCTCAATCTCGTGGAAATGGTTCATGCCCATCTCGAGCACTAGGACCTCGGTATCGGCCGGAGCGGAAAGCACCGTGAGCGGCATGCCGATCAGGTTATTGAAATTGCCCTTGGTGGCCCAGACACGATAGCGCTTGGCGAGCACGGCGGCGAGCACGTCCTTGGTCGTCGTCTTGCCGATGGAACCGGTAATGCCAACGACCAGGCAGCCGAGCTCCAGGCGATACGTGTGCGCCAAACGCAGCAGAAAGTCCTCGGGATCATCGGTCAGCAGGATGGCACAGCCCTTGTCCTGCGCCAGCGAGACCAGCTCGGCCTCGGGCTCACGCGTCATCACGACGGCGCCGGCACCCGACTGGACGGCACGGGAAGCAAAATCATTGCCGTCGACGTTTTCACCGGGAAAGGCGACGAAAATCGTCCCTTCCTCGACCTGGCGCGAGTCGATAACGCACCCGCGGCATACCCAATCGGCTTCTCCCGTCACGGTTCGGGCCCCTGTTGCGGCCGCGAGGTTGTTGACGGCGATCTCTATCATTGCAGCTCCCCTGTAAACCTAATAATGCTATCGGCGTATTGTATCCCAGCGCCGCACATGCGTGGTGCAGGG